>JAGLSB010000229.1 GCA_023135955.1 Bacteroidales bacterium
TACTCCCATTCCAGTCCTGAAATGTTCATTCATTGCCTCATCCCCAAAGATAGCATCATCATCCGGATCGAGCTGCTCACTGGCGAGTATGTCAATTGCGCTCTTTCCGCCAATACCAAACATAGAAATATTTCCATGCTTTCTGGTCGGGAAATTCAGTTTGAAAGAGAGATCCTGATATTTAGGTACTGCATCTGTTCCAATATTGATTCCCAGCATCTGAAAAATTGCCATAGTGGAATACCGGTATGCAGCCAGGTAGGATGATTTTCCTTTTTGACTTATTGGACCTTCGGCCATGATTTCGGTACCCAGAAAACCTAGTTGACCAGAAAACTCATGACTTTCATTATTACCATTCCGCATACGCAAATCAAAAACCCCTGCAATGCTGTTCCCGTATTCGGCAGGAAATGCTCCTGTCATGAAATCTGAAAGTGACAGCACCTTATTATTCAAAATACTTACTGGTCCCCCTGTAGTACCGCATACCCCAAAATGATTTGGATTTGGTATATTCACCCCTTCCAGTCGCCAAAGTACACCAAGAGGAGAATTTCCTCTGATTACCAGATCATTATTCGAATCATCATTCCCCTGAACACCGGCAAAATTAGATGCCATCCTGGCTGGATCACCCCTGCTACCAGCATATCTCTCCGATTCCTCCACAGAGAAAGATCTGGCACTAACATAAGCCAGTTTATTCATAGCCTTTCCCTTCCCTTCAGTGGCACTAACACTAATCTCTTCTATTTCCAGGGGAGATTCCTCCATTTCAACCTGAAGCACTATTTCCTTAGAGGAATTAACAATGATATCAGGAACAATTGTAGGAAGATAACCCATGTAGGATACAATTACAGTATATCTACCAACAGGTATTTTCTCAATTCTGAAATACCCATTGCTATCTGAAATACCAGCGCCAAACAGAATCGAATCGGAATATACGGCTACAGTAGCCGCAAGCAATGGCACATAAGTCTCCTGATCAACAACTGATCCTCTAATAGTTTGCGAAATTTCCTGCCCTGTGATGGGCAACTGATAAATCATAATTAATATGTATATCAGTTTGACAATTTTTAATTTTTTCATGACTCACATTTTTATGGTTAAATAGTACTAATACAAAAGTTATTATTTAGAGTTTTTATAGGCTCAACGAGTTTGGATATGTAAAATCAATACATTCCATCCAAAAGGTTTTCTACCAACTTTTTGACATTTTTTCGATTCTTTAAAGAAGCACTGATACCGTATAGAGCCGCTTGCGGCACATCCCCTCCCCTCCCTTCCCTACTTATCAGATTTCCCGCTTTTTTTGCAAGTTTATCGATCAGTGTCCCAGGAAGTATACTACTCAGCCTGCCTGCAAATTTTACAGAGCTATTCATGGCTTTAAATTCTTTTCTCAGTAAGGTTTCATTTCCCAGGATCTCTGAAAGGTCATCAAGAAATGCATCTTCCCTACCAATGTTCAGTTGAGTGACTGTCAGATGCAGTGCATCCGGGAATTGTAATCGGTCGAGATGCCATCCTTTTGATTCGAGAGCATCACCGATATTAAATATATCGCCATTCAGTGATGTAAAAGCCAGAACCGACATTTCAGGATCTGAAATGATCTGAAGAGTGTTAAATTTTTGAATCCCTTCTTTAATCCGTCTGGTTGTATTCATTACTTCCTCAGCAATCGTCCTGTACCCCTGCTTCCCTAAATGGTTCATAATTGCCCAGCAACCAGCTATTGGCCCCCCGCTTTTTGTCCCCATGAAAGTTGTGGAAGCAAATATTCCTCCCGGCCAGTCTGCATGAACAAAAAACTGCTTCTTTCTATGTGTCCTGTTTCGATAAAGTATAATGGATGTTCCCTTCGGAGCGTAACCGTACTTATGTGCATCCAGGGAAATGGAGCTTACTCCCGGAACCCGGAAATCAAAAGTTGGTATTTTATAACCTATGTCTTCAAGAAATGGTAGCATAAATCCACCCATGCATGCATCTACATGAAAAAGTAAATTGTATTTCTTCGCAATCTGACCAATTCTGGATACAGGGTCAATAACCCCATATGGAAAGCAGGGAGCCGAACAAC
>JAGLSB010000023.1 GCA_023135955.1 Bacteroidales bacterium
GACTGAAGCAATCTCGTTCTCACCCCTGGCAAGCTGGATCATTGAACAGCACAAGGCAAGAGGAAAACTATTCCTCCAATATCGATTCCTATGAGGTTCATGATTTAATCTCTATTTATGTTCAGCTTTTTATACCAGCGTTGATAATCATCAAGCTTAAATGGTACCTCGCCAGCCAGATAATGATTCTTGTATTTTTCTGTTCCAATCGTATATTCAATCAGCCACATAGATTGCTTATCCATGTCCGGAATATTTCCTATCATGGTTTTCCCGTTCGCTGGAATGGTAAATAAGGCAAAAAATATTGTCTCTCCGGAGTCAGCATCCCGAATGGTAACTTTGCCAGATTTCGCCTTTCTTGTATCGTTCACTGCTATTACAGGGTGGTTCCCGTCATTCGGGTCACCAACCATCACACAGGCATTATGCTGAACCTGCTTTATGTAGTAATAGGCAAGCTTTTTACTGTTATAAAAATCCACAACCGCATCCGAAATAATGGGCCATCCGTCGCGCAGGTTCCACCAGATAATACCCGTTTTGCGAAACTTGTCCATCCTCCAGAATTCGACAAAGAATTTCATGACCTCTGCCTGTACGGCCTGTGAGGCAAAAATAAACTGATCCAGTTCTTTGGGGCATTCCCCGAATATTATATTAACCTGCTTGGTCATTAAGTCATTGCGGTTGACTGTGAACGGGGCGTCCGGATGTGGAATCACTGCCTTAGCCTGCCATTCATCGTTCCATTCCCCCTCATCGTTCCACGGATAAACAGATTCCTTATTGAACATCTGTTCAAGACTACTGAGGTTGGGGCAGCCATGATACCCGATCTCACTAACAAAGTGAGCATCCACATCGATATAGAAGGGATCTTTATGATAGCCTCTTGGCCCCCACAGATGCCTCTCAGGTAAAACGTTTACATTTCCCGTTTTAAATGATTCTTCGCTGTAATAAGGAGAACTCGGCAAATAAGGCCTTAAGGGATCATATTCCCAGATTACCGCTGATAATATCTCTCTGCTAATTTCATCCTTGCTTGGATCAATTCTTTTGATTTTCGCCCATTTCATGGCCGAATCATCTTCATTGTTCCCGCACCAAACAACCAGGGAAGCATGCTTACGAAGCTTCAAAACAAGATTAATTGCTTCCTCCCTTATCTTTTCTTTAAAACTATTATCAAGGGGATAAACGGTACAGCCCATGGCAAAATCCTGCCAGACCATAATGCCATTCTCATCACATAAGTCAAAAAATGCATGATCCTCATAAACATTACCTCCCCAGCAACGGATCATATTGCAATTCATATACGTAACCATTTGAAATACATCTTCCAGGTGATCTTTGTCACGACTGTGCAATGCATCCAGGGGCACCCAGTTTGTTCCCCTTATGAAAATCTTTTCACCATTAATTTTAAAAACAAATTCACCGGGATTCTCCTTTGTAGTAATATCAGTAAAAATCAATTCGGCGGTACGGATTCCTAACTTTTGTGTCATTTCGTCCAGGACATTGTTTTTATCATCCACAATCCTCACGGTAGCATCATATAAAATGGCGTCCCCGTAACCACGCGGCCACCAGAATTCTACATTTTCAAGTGATATTCGCCGCCTGCTTGTATGGGAGAATAGGGGGTATGAATTCTTATAGATGGTTTTGGAATCCCGATCAAGTGAAACTTCCATGTTTAGCCCATCAATTGTGAGATAATCTGTGGAAAATTGCCAGTCAAGTACAATTTCTGCAGTTTTCTGTTGGACATCCACTGCATTACACATCCAGTAAACCTGTTCCAGTCTTGTGGGCTTCACAATATCCAGGGAAACATCACGCCAGAGTCCTGCGCTGACCAGACGAGGCATAATATCCCATCCATACATATGTGGTGCTTTACGCACATGCAATTGCTCTACCCATATATCCCACCTCACACCAACCGCTCCCGTAATGTATTTCTGGCTCTCGTAAACAACCGGATCTATGCGAATATAAATACTATTGTCCCCACCTGGATTTAAAAACTCCGTAACATCAAACCGATGATCAATCAGCATGTTTTCCGTTTTCCCTACTAAATTGTTATTTATCCATATCGTACCGAAACAATCCAATCCTTCGAGAACCAGCTGAACACGCTCCCCGTCCGCATGTTGAGGTGTCTCAAAGGTTCTGTAATACCACCATTGATATGCTTCATATTTTCGCAGGTCGTAGATGTTAGTTCCAATTTCGGGGTCTTTAATTTCTCCTGAGGCGAGTAAATCAAGTTCTACATTGCCCGGAACTGTTCCGGTTATAACCGGCCAGTTCATTTCCTTTAATTCATCCGGACTTACAGAGGTATTTCTGTCATAAATTCCATAAGACAAATTCCATTCCCCATTTAGGGATATGTTATCCAACTTCTGAGCATTTAATATCCATCCCTGAAGAATCAAAACGAAAATCAGTATTCTTTTCATAGCAAATAGTTATTAGTAAAACATAGCGTATTTGTCCAGAGTATTTTTGGCTTAAGGAGCCAATTTTGCATGATTTAGTTTATTTAACGGTATAAGTAAAGATATAAAAATCTTAGGTTTCAACAAGATAAATGATATTTTGCATTGGCAATAAGATAATAATTCTCGTCCTGAAAGGACAGCTTACTTCAGCCCAAGGCAAAGCCTTGGGTAAAGGAGTCAATGTTTATTTTTTCGCCCTGAAAGGGCAAATTAAATCAAAATTATGTAGTCAGATTAATTTGCCCTTTCAGGGCGCGGGTATTGCATGTTTTTTATACCCAAGGCTTTGCCTTGGGCTGAATTTAGTAGGGCTTTCAGCCCGAAATTTAAATTTATCTAACAATAATGTGAAAGAATTTCTCTACTTTATGAAACCTCATCGCCATTAAGAATTCTACCAAGTTCAATTTTGACATTTAAATTTGAATGATTGACTACAGAAGGATCATGAGAAACGAGGACAACTGTTCCTCCTTTTTTATTAAAATCCTCTATCAGGGACATCAAAATACTGCTGTTCTGGGGATCAAGATTCCCGGTAGGCTCATCAGCAAGTAGTAATTCAGGATCTGAAATTATTGCGCGTATAAAAGCTGCCCTTTGTTTTTCACCAACACTCAGATCGGAAGGATATTTATCCTTTATATTCACAAGTAAACATTTTTCCAGATATTCATTGATTGAATCATAGTGGGATTTCTGATAACAGCTCAACTTTATGTTTTCAATTACCGTTAGATAAGGCATTAAATGAAACTGCTGAAATATAAATCCTATATTTTCTTTCCGGTAAGAGTTCAGGTATTTTGCATTTTGATCAAATATGCTTTCACCCTTGTATAATATTTCACCTGAATCCGGACGAATCAAACCACCAATAAGGTTGAGTAAAGTTGACTTACCTGATCCGCTCGACCCTGAAACAGAGACATAATCCCCTTTTTCAATCTTTAAGCTTACATCTGAAAGAGCTGTAAATACCTTAGAGCCTCTTTTAAAATATTTTGAAATATTATTAATATCAAGCATCGACTTTTCTTTACACTTTATTACTCTTCACTTAAAATTTTTGCAGCATCAATCCTGGTTGCCAACAATGCAGGTATCCAGCTGCTGATCATCCATAACAGAGGGGAAATTAAAATGGTATAATAAAATACCGCCCATACAGGTCCTATGCTTAATGCCGTAAACCGGAAAATTTCTTTTCCAAAATATTCTGCAATCCAACTGCCAGCAAAAAATCCAATAATTCCTCCGGTCAGGCCAAGAATAAATGCCTTTGATAAAATCATAAAGAGAATGCTGTAAGAACTACTTCCCATTGCTATTAACAGACCTATTTCACGATTTCTTGATTTAACATTCTGATGAAATAAAAGTCCGGTAATCAGCAGGGCAGATATTACAACAAAAGGAATTATAAATGCGCCATATTTATTCATCATTAAACGCTGATTCTCACGGGCATCGGCAATACTGCT
>JAGLSB010000230.1 GCA_023135955.1 Bacteroidales bacterium
GTGTTGATGGTGAAAATAGAACAATTGCAGGTATACCTGTGGGAACCTCCATCGTTGATGTGCTGTCTAATGTTACAAAACCCGGGAAAGCGATTCTGACTGTTGTTGATGAAGAAGATCAACTGATCCCGCTGCAGGTTCGTAATTATGATACCATCTACGTCAATACGGCCGCAACCAACCAGGTTTATTTTGAGGTGTTAGCAGAAGACGGGGCAACCAGGATTCTCTATCAGCTGAACCTGGGTGTTGAAGATGCTGATGCATTTGTCTTCTCGGATCTGTTCACGGTAGATCAGGATCTGCAGGTTATTTCCGACATTCCCGGAGGTATCAGGCTGGATGAATTCATGGCAACACTGACTGTCAATGAAGGTGCAGATATCTCATTGAAAGATAAAACCGGGGTTGAGGTTTCAGAAGGTAATGTGGCCTGGGATGATATCATTGTTGTTACTTCACCCGACGGATCGACCACGAAGATCTATGCGCTTAATTTCCTTGCTGAGCCAAGTGGAACAGATGCCTACGTGGTTTCCGATGTATATACTGTAGATCAGCTGAATGCAGTTATTTCAGACATTGAGGCGAGTACAGACATAAGTGAATTTCTGGGTTTGATCAGGGCAGCTACCGGTGCCACGGTTACGCTTCTCGATGCTGATGGCAATGAGAAGACTGCAGGTACAATAGAGAATACCGACCAGTTAAGGGTTCTCTCAGGGAACGGCGAGGTAACAGTAATCTACAGCCTTGAGATCCTTGTAGGCATCAATCCTTACCTGCATAGTGAGTTTAAAGTGTATCCGAACCCTGCCAGGGAGGTGCTCTTCATTGAAGGTGTTAACGCTGAAAGCGAAGTGGTGATCAGAAACATTCTTGGCGTGGTTGTGAAGCAGGCTAAATTCAATGCTTCAGGAAACAGTGAGATGTCTGTTGGCGAACTGACTCCTGGCATCTACTTCATTTACTTGAAAAACGAACAATTCAAATCTGATCCGCTGAAGGTTATCATTCAGTAATGATGGTTGGTGAGTATAGTTGATCAGGAACTGGTGATGGGGCTCTTCAGCTTCATCACCAGTTTTTTTAACACAAAGAATGATCAGATTTGGTTCAACTGCTTTTTGGATTAAAGCAAGTTGTTAAATTACCAATTTTAAATAATGATGTGTAACATTTTGGAATCGAAAATATGTTGAAAAGTGAAAAATTCTTGCATGCAACCAGGTATATAATGCTTATCGGATTTATATTTCCCATCCTGGGGTTATCTGCTGAAGGGAACAATCCAGAAAGTGCTTATTTAGCACAGGATGAAAATTATCCGGTTGTTTTCATCAATGATCAGATTACCGCAACCGGCGACTATTTTTTCAATGTTCGCACTTTTGGCGCAACAGGTGACGGAGTTACCGATGACAGTGAAGCCATTCAGCAGGCACTGACCAGTGCCGGTCAGACCACGAACGGGGTTGTCTATTTGCCTGAAGGTACCTACCTGATGAACAAGCGGGCTATATGGGAAAGACTCTCCGGCGACAGGGTACACGCAGGATTGGCCATTAGGGGAGATGGTGCAGGAAAAACGGTGGTGCTTGTTGATAACGCAGAGGGTGGATTTCTTATGAATGATTTTTATTCGCTTACCCAGTTTCAGATCAGGGATATCACCTTTCTTGCTGTCAGACCTTCGGCCGGAACCGCTATAAAAGTAGGAAAGTTTGGAAACCGGTCCGGCGGGAGGAGTTACAGGTGCTTTTTTGGTGAAAACATCGAAATCAGGGGACAGGAACCGGCAGATTACTTTACTATCGGCCTGGATATTAATACGGTATACCGACCCATGTACAGGAATGTCATTTTTACTGGGGCTACCCAGCCCGGGGACGAGTATCTGGCCGATGCAGGCATTATGGCAGATTGGTGCTATTCAACGGAAGTGGAAGGCTGTGTGGTTAGAAACGCTAAAAGGGGATTCACCCATATTTCTGATCCTGAAATAGATAAGGGTGCACCGGAAGGGGGTACCTTCCATAATTGTATTGTAGATAATTGCATGATAGGCATAGACATCGATAATCCGGGCGTTGAACCCGGATTGGCCATTAGTTATAATTCTTTGAAAACTAGAGATGTGGGTCTCAGGATCAGTAAAAAAAAGTTCCACCAGATACGGAATAACATCTTTGAACCAGTGTTGGACCCAGCGGTTCATGCATATAAAGATATCCAGACAAAAACCTGTTTTGAGGGAGTGATCCACCAGAATATCTTCAAACGATTTGCAGGCACATCATCAATGGAGGAAGGAAGAACCTGTATTTCATTCGATGACCAGGATTGGCGCCATGATAATAAGGAGATGATCATTATGAACAATGTGTTCCCCGGTGTGGGAACCGCACTTGGGGGTGCTCAGGTTGCGGATGTGCAAGCCACCAGTATTATTAAGGATAACATGGATGCGGATACGATGAAAGCGGGATCCCTTCGCAAACTCCTGGATGAACATTATTTTCAGCCGCTCCATCCCCTTGAAAAGGAGATTTCAGGTCCTGTCTTTTCGATTGTCGATTATGGGGCAAAGGGGTCCGATTGGACAGATGACACAGATGCCATTCAGGCTGCCGTTGATGATCTGGCGGCCAATGGTGGTGGAATCCTGTATATCCCTGCCGGCGAATTCCTGGTCAGCAAAAAGATCCAGTTGCATTTGCCTGCGAAGACAAGCCCTGGTACCATAGCTATTATTGGAGAAGGCCCTGGAGTATCTCAGGTTATCTGTGATAACCAGGACGGTGTATTCTCCATTACAGACAGCTCTGGTACTGCTGCCTTCTATCTCAGGAACTTTGGAATGTATGCAAATAAAATGGCAGATACGGCGATTTTTATGGAATCCTTAGGGGAAAGCTTGCCCAATTACAGGACACTTAAAGTCACTAATCTGGATATTGAGCCTTATGATGCGACATTCGACCTGCACTATCATTTTGGTAATGGCCTCATGGCAAAAGGTTTTCAGAGCCCATTCTTTCATAGCTTCATTTTTTCCTCCTATAGTGATCCAAATTATGATGAACCGTTGAACGACATTGTGACGTACGGCCTGTACCTGGAAGATTGTGATCAAGTGTCTATGACTTACAGCTATTCAAAGAAAGCAAAATATTCTTACTATTTCAAAGGTGAAAAGCTTAATCAATCTTACTTTTTCCGTGTCAGAGGGGTGAATGGGAAGCATTCCTTTTATTTTGACCTGAGAAAACCATCTTATGGATTGTGGATGGAAAGCTGCCATGCCAACAAAACCCTAACCAATTTCTATATCAAGAACATGCATGATTTTGTTTTGATTGATAATCTACCATACGGACCAGCGGATGAAAATGCACTGAATGATATAGAACTGGTGAACTGTAGCAATGGAATGTTGACAGGGATAGTGTACCAGGCTCCCGTTCCAGACAATGGTCAACCTTTGCCTGAGTCAAACCGGACTGCAGTAGTTATCAGGGGGAAGTCATCGGATATTACCATTGAGAAAAGTATTTTCATTGCTAAAGGCAAAGTACTTGCCATAGAGAGGGATCTTGAGGGTATTATTGTGAGGGATAACCTCTACCCCAATCCCATGGTAGACAAAACGATCGAATACCTGGAAGATAAGGAGGATTAATACTGCTTCATTTTTTCCAGCCCGGTAATGGCCACCTCCAGGGCATCCATCTTCCAGTATAGAGGGTTGAACAGCTCCAGTGACAGTACCATGGACGGATTGATCAGGCGCAATTCCCTGACAATCTCAGGCAATGGTGCCACTCCGTCGCCAGGGAACACCCTGTCGGCATCCTTTAACTGTTCCCGGGAAATATGGGCAGGATAGTCATTCATATGAAAAACAGGTACAGCCTTGCGACTCAGTAGTTGTAATCCCTTGAACGATGAACCTCCACGATAAAGGTGGTATACATCGGGCAGTATGGAGGCATGGGGATGATTGCTCTCAGTAGCTATGAAAGCAGCTTCACCCAGTCTGCTTATATTCTGCGAAAATCCCCAGATTTCAAGCATGGGGAATATATTGTAGGTTTCGCCCAGTTCCAGGATCGCATGATACCTTTCTGCTGCCTGGATCAGATCAATTTTTTCTCCTTTGGTAGCACTGGTTGGAGGGGCTGCAATCCGTTTACAACCCAATTCAGCTAAGATTTCCATCTCCTCTTTCATGTTGACCATTGCCTGGTCCCGTCTTTCCTGATCATTTACAAGCCACTGCGGAAAGGAGATTGCATTCTCAAAAATCAGTCCGGAATCTTCTAGCTTATGGCGGAGATCCCTTGTGGTTCCTCCATTATCGAGAAAATTCCGAATATCTTTAACCCAGAGTTCAATACCATCGTATCCGGCCCGGGAAGCGATCTCAATATTCTTCAGGATTCCGAGTTTCTGACCTCTGATGGTGCTGGTATTCAGGCAATATCTGAAGCCTGTTTTTTTTGTGGCATCCCCTGTTGATCCATTCCTTGCTGCCAGCAGGGGAAAAGGCATGCCCGCCAGGGCGGACAGGCCGGCCATTCTTCCTATGAATTTCCTTCTGTCTAATTTTAGCATCTGTTATTCGATTTGTGAAATGATCCCGGGCAGTGGCTGGTCACCGTCCAGCTCGACAGCCCAAATATTTTTGAACCACAATGTATTCTGGTGGTCCTGCAGGCGTATGCTACCAGGGAATCTTTGTTCTCCTGGTGCCAGTTGAGCAGGACCCCTCTTCAGGGGATATTCATGGTGGATCCTTACACCGTTATGATAGACTGTCATTTTGCCATCACCGACACGGTTCCCGTTTTTGTCATACGATGGACTACTGAAGATGATATCAAAGGTCTGCCAGGACATGGGAGGAAAAGCCATATTCACTTTGGGTGGACTGTTCCTGTAAATGGCACCGCATTCATTAAAATCTCCTTCCAGACCGTAACTGTCAAGGATCTGTATTTCGCCCACCTCTTCGAAGATCACCCCGCTGTTTGCCCGCTGCTGTCCAGTTGCTTCAGCCATAAGGGGAAGCTTGAATTCGATATGCAGGTAAACATCCGTGAATTTCTTTCTTGTGTAGATGTCATGTTTGGGCCTGACCCCAAGGGTCACAGGAATCACTTCAGCTTCATCTCCATTGAGGATCTTCCATTGAACCGGACGCTCCCCGTCACCGATCCACGGGTCAAATCCTTGACCATCGAATAGAATAATGGCATCTTCGGGTGGGGCAGCTCCCAGGGTAGGGGAAATCCGTTCAGTTTTTGTCAGTTCAAATCCAAGCAGCTGGTCCCGGAAAGACAATTGCCCTGTCAACTTATTACCTTCAATCGTTCCGCTCAATCCGTCGCTCTCAAAAACTATGCTGCCTTCTTTCATCCTCCCTTGAGCACGTCCGAGGATTCCGGCACCTGTGTATAGCTTTTCAGTCAGATGGATCACATAATTGTTGTTTCCTGCATCTATCACTTGAGCTGCACATGATGCATGCTTTTTGTTCAGGGGATATCTTCCCTGGTCCGAAAAGACACCCTGGTAATCACCATGAAATGATTGTCCGGCTGTTAGGACCGTGATAAACATCATCCCTGCAGAGAGCAAGGTGAAAAGCTGGATTTGTTTTGTAATTTTCTTCATGACTATTGGGGATTATCTTAGTGAATAAGGTTCTTTGTATGCCCTCGACAACAGTCGGTTAGCTACATCGTCTCCAATAAAACGCTGCTTATCCGGATCCCATTGAAGTGGCCTGTCCAGAATCATGGATGAATGGGCCAGTATGGCTGAACTATTGGCACGATGATGGGTATACACGTCTGAGATCGGTTCCGATCTGTCCATCACCGAATCCACAAAGTTCTTCATATGAGCGGTGGGCACAATATCTCCTATCAGTTCGGCTTCCATCCACGCAGGGACCTTCCCTTTGTATAATTCAACTACCTTGTCATCTATTTTTTGCTTTAATGCCTTATCGTTGTTTATCTCATCGGCAAGGTTACCGTCGAATTGGAAAGCGCGCCCTTCACGGCTCACCCAAATATTGCCCTTTGGTCCTTCAAGCAGGAGTCCGTTCTGACTCTTTAAATTTTCGGGTTTTTTTCTCTTACCATTGATCCTTATCACGTTACCATTCCCGAATGAGAGTTCGGCTGAATAATCCCTGACAGTGCTGTAACTGTTGGGCAGGGGCGAATCAGCTTGGTCACCCAGGATGGCGGCCAGTGTTCTTTCCCTTCCGAGCGGGAAGGTACCTGTACCTTTGATTTTTTCCGGCCCAGTATGGTCAACACCAAGTGCCCAGTGTGCGATATCGATGTGATGTGCTCCCCAGTCGGTTAGCGGTCCGTGTCCTGTTTCGACCCATAGCCGCCACCTGGCATGCGCATGTTCAGCAATATAGGGCATTTTTCCGAGAGGGCCGCACCACTGGTCCCACAACAGGGAGTCGGGAACCTCCGTCACCGGGAACACCTCGGTGGTGTTCCTATAACTTGAAGGAATATAGACCGTTGCTGTAAGCGGCCCGCCCAGTATCCCCAGTTGTGCAATGGCAACAGCTTTCAGAAAGATCCCGTCATATTCACTGCGTTGCTGGGTACCAACCTGGACCACTCTGCCTGTTCTTTTCACCGCGTCGCAAACGGCAATACCTTCATCAATGGTAAGGGTCATGGGCTTCTCCACATACACATCCTTTCCGGCCTCGATGGCATCAATGATCATCAGGGCATGCCAGTGATCCGGTGTACTAATGGTAACAATATCCACATCCTTTCTTTCCAGGGCCTGCCTGTAATCGGTATAATATACAGGGACGGAATCCTGGTAAGATGCCAATTTCTTCTGGAATGGGCCAAAAATAGCAGTATCTACATCACAACAGGCGACTATCTGGCCGTAATTGGCTGCACCCATGGCTACGGCGAGTCCTCTTTTTCGTGGGCCAATGGTCAGTACGCCAAGCTCCTTCTTGTTCGTTTTCTGCTTTTTCTTTTGTCCGGACTGCATCGGCTGCGCCGTCAATGTTGGTGAAATCAGCATTCCTGACCCCATCAGCCCCAAGGTTTTTATTGCATTTCTCCTTGATAATGTATTGTACTTATTCATTTTCATGGTTCAAATGGTTTTATGTTGTAGTTTATGATTCGGTTAACGGGAAAGTGGTTCTTCTCAGGATGGTTGAACCCAAGGGGACAAGCCTGACGTTAACAGGCTGGTTTTCGGGTGTCATCAGTGCTCCCTCCAGGTATACTGAAGGCGAACTCCACGGGTTGTCCGTTGTGGCACTGTCCTTCATATTCACTTCAAATGGTGCAAGTTTACCTGCCTGATAATACCATCCTGAAGTATCCAGCGGGGAGATGCTGTAATCGTAAAAGCCGCTTTTTAATCCGCTGTTGGTTACGATCTCCTCTACACGTTCTGTCTGGTCTTCAATTTCAAGTGAGAACACCAATGGCCCCCACATATAGTAGGCCTCTTTCTGGTCATTTTGTAGTTTCTGATTCACCTGGAAATTAAAATCAACCTCCACGATGTCCCCGTCTTTCCATTTCCCTTCGATCAGGATGCGTTTATCATCAATCGAAACAAGGGCGTTGTTACTGGTGGTGATATCTGGTTCGGCGCTATTTGGTGGAATACGCATTTCCAGGTTGAAACGGACAGTCTTCTCAGTGCTGATCCTGTAAGTAATACGATCCGAAAACGGGTAACCGGTCTCCTGGACAATCTCAATATCTCTTCCGTTGATATTCGTTTTCAACTCACTGGGTCCGTATAGGTTGTTCAGCAGGGTCTTCCCGTCATTTTTCTTATACCACATGCCTTCCAGGTAATAGGGCATCACCCGGCCAGAGCTAAGAGGACAACAAATGGCAGCAGTATGACTGGCGGAGAAGAGCTCCCGTTTGGAACGCATGTCATCTGCACGGAGGCAGTTGTCCTGACTCATATAAATGATGGCTGTGTTTGCCTGGTGGAACCTTGCTCCCTGGGCAGCATTCAGTGTTGCTCTTTCAATCCGGTCACCAATGGTCAGGTCCCCGGTAAAGGTGAAGAACCTGTTGAAGGAGCTGATCCCTTCCATGATGGTGCAATATTCTGAGGCCAGGTTTCCACTGCCCATCATCTCGTTGACACTTTCAACATATTTTCCCTTGCTGATACCTACCACACCTCCTCCAGGATTGCTGTGGTAATCGAACAGTTCCAATACCCTGTCGGCTGCACGCAGGTATGACTCATCCTGCTTGTAGGCACCGGTAACCACAGGCAGGTGTAGACCCTCCATGATATGCGGGGTGTGCCCGACCCACTTGTATTTTTCATTCAGCAGATTGTCAGATTTCAGATCTTCGAAGTTCCCTTTTTCATTGAAATCTTCATACAACCAGATCGCAGCCTCTTTGTAATACGGATCCCCCGTTAAGCGGTAGAGCCATTCCAGGGTGTCCATATAGCCCAGACCATGTTGAACACCTCCATCCGGGCCGGGCCTTCCGAAATAAGTACTGTTCCTGTAGTGATCAATGGTTTTGTGAACGGTACGCTCTACTGCCTCCAGAACCTCTTCTTTTCCGGTGATTTCGTAGTAGGCGAGCAGCCCCTGAAAAATTCTGCTCTGGGTCCAAAATTCTCCGTCAAAACCTTTATCGGGGAACCGGCTTTTTTCTGTGTACACGCCGATGTACCCGTTCTTTTGTTCTGCCCTGAGAATATCATTCACCCATTGATGGGACCTTTCAATAAAGGCAGTGTCTTCTGTGGCAAAGGCGATCCTGATGACGCCATCCTTCCAGTAACCCTCGTGCTCACCAGCCCACCATGCTTTTTCCTGCGATCCCCTGTTTCCCATTACTTTTGTTCCCGGGATCCTGTTGGCGTTGACGAACAAATTTCCATTGACATTGTCTGAAATCATGTCCAGGTTGCCTGTGATCCCTTCTTTAAGGTCGGCCTTCATCTGCTCCCTGATCCATCCTCCCGGAATGACTTCGCCTGCAGGGAGAAGCGTATATTCGTACATGGATGTGTCGGTGTTATCTGACTGGCATCCTGAAGCAGTCATGAGTCCCAGTGTTAATACCAGGACGAAGGGCATACGCGGTAGCTGAATAGGCTTATTTCTCATAGTTAAGATTTTTAAGGGATGATTATTGGTTATTCAAGAGTTTTTATTCTGTTCCTGTCGTGAAGAAGTCCGCTCCTGCGATCCACGATATCCCTTCTCGGAACCATTGGGGGCAGTGAATCACCGGTCTCTATCTGCCACTGACAAAGTGCATCGTTGAGTGATTCTACAACTAACTTGTATGCTGGATCTGTACTAAGATTGACAAACTCATGGGGATCATTTTCCAGGTCATACCAGTTGAAGGCAAGCAAAGCAGCTACGATTGTTCTCATCATTGATAGTTCTTTTTAACCGGGGTGATCTTATCACTGTTCTGGAAAGGTACAATCTCTTTCCTGGAATAATCGGTCCATAGTGGATGTATTTTTTCCTCTTCCCTTGGTGAAAGGATGTTCCTGGATTTGAGCGGTGCTTGGTCCTCTTCCCTGGCCATGCGGTACCACTGCTGTTCCAGATCCAGGGCTATTTCGGGATATCGATCAGCTACATCATGGATCTCGGTAGGATCTTCCCTGAGGTTGTAGAGTTCCCATGGGTGTTGGCGAAAACTGACCAGCTTCCAGTCGCCCAGTCTGATGCCGCGATCACTTGCAAAAAGAAAATATAGTGTTCTTTCTCCCAGGGATTCTCCTTTAAAAGTCGGGGCAAAAGAGATGCCCGCAACAGGATTCAACTCCCTGTCTGGCCAGCTTTCGGGAATCTTGCTGTTGGAGATATCTGCCAGTGTGGGAAGGAGATCCACCAGGTGAATCGGGTCCCCGATGACCGATCCCGGAGCTACTTCAATCCCCTTGGGCCAGAAAGCCACAGCAGGTGATGCAATACCACCTTCATGCTGATTTTGTTTGTAATTCCTGAAGGGGGTATTGTTGACCCAGGCCCAGGCGGTTCCGGGGTGCAGATCTGAATCGGGATCCCAGGGCGGTAAATGGGTTCGCTTGGATCGCTCATAAGGGCAACCGCCATTGTCTGAAACAAACAGAATGAGGGTGTTCTCCAGTTCTCCTGCCTTTTTAATATTTTTCAGCAAACGGCCCAACTCCTGGTCAATCCGGTCAACCATTGCTGAATAAGCAGTCATTCGCATGGATTCAAAATCCTTTCGCTCCTCCGACAGTGATTTCCATGCCGGAATATATTCGGGACGACCGGGAATAATGGTTTCCTGATCGAAAAGCCTCATCTCCTTTTGCCTGGCTGCACGGGCCTCACGGATCTCATCCCAGCCCACATCGTAGGTACCGGCATATTTTTCATAATCCTCTTCGAGGCAATGCAATGGGAAGTGCGGAGCATTATGAGCGATATACAGGAACCAGGGTTTATCTGTCTTGCGCGCCTCCTTCAGGAACCGGATGGAGAAATCGGTATTGGCAATGGTGGTGTAAAAATCTTTTTCGGGCACCGTCCATTGTTCACCGTTCAGTCGGAAAGTTTCATCACCCCTGAAAAAATTGGTAGCTCCTGACAGGTGGCCGAAATAGCGGTCAAATCCGAAGTCTCCGGGTTCCTTGTCCAAGTGCCATTTCCCCGTCATGGCTGTGAAATAGCCACTTTCTCTGAGCACTTCGGCAACGGTTACCGAATGCTGCAAAGAGGTGTTTCCCGCCTGAAAGGGGTAACGTCCCGACAGCAGTGAAACCCTGGATGAATGACATTTTGCGGTATTATAAAGGTTGGAAAACCGGATCCCCTCAGCTGCTAGCTGGTCCAGGTTGGGCGTACGGATCTCGCTCCCGAAACAGCCCAAATCCGAATAGCCCATATCATCCACCAGGATCACGAGGATATTGGGTCGTTCATCCTGGTTCTTTGGTTTTTGTCCCGAAGCAACCATCAGGGTCAGAGTCAGGATCATGGCGAAGCAGCTTGCTTTCCTGATCCCATGCCGTGACCTATTGCTTATTATTGTCTTTTTCATGATATGTTTATTATGTCAAGTTAAATAATGTTTTCTGTTTGCTGCACAAGAACCGTTACCGGACCAATCAGACCCGATTCGATCAGTGGATCATCCGGACCGTAATATTTTGCTGTGCTGAAGGCGTATCTCCCGGTTTCATTTGCATACTGACCGGGATGTAGGGTTTCCTGATCAATCATCACCTGCCACTGATCCCACTCCACCGGCAATTGTGCCCGCCACCTATTGTTCCATGCAAAAGGTCTGGTGTCCGGGTGCTTTTCATCACCGATCATACGGTTGATCCAGAGGTTGGTTATATTAATTTCCAGGTGGTTCTGACCGGAATGCACTAAATCGGTAATATCCATTCTGAACGGTGGTTTCCAGCAGGTTACCGGATTGTGTCCGTTAACGGAGATCTCTGCAATGTTATATACCCGACCCAGGTCAAGCCAGAGTCGTTGCCCGTTGCCCGGGAGACCGGATGCAAGCTTGAAGGTTTTTTCATATGTTGCAGTTCCTGAGAAATATTGAACACCGGGATCGGAATGATCGCTCCAGGAGATCAGATGATCCAGTTCGATTACTTCCGGAGCGCCCCATTTTGCAGGAAACCGAAGCTTCCAATCCCCGGTAACGGCCAGAGTACCTGGAATCCCGGTGATCCCGACGGTTCTGGTCTCTCCGTTGGATAAGTGCAATGCATATTTTCCATTGCGCCAGGCTTGAAGAACCATGCTGCCCTTCTGATTTATACTGACTTCTGCAGCAGGTAACCTGGGTACAGTTGGCTGGTCAGGAAGTGCAAGCTGTGCATTCTGATCCAGTTTTACGGTAGATGTTTTTCCATTGAAGCGGTACTTCACCTGGAGTTCTTTTCCCACATTTGGGGCAGGATCATGGTTGAATGACCGGCTGGGAATGAGCCGCACGTAATTATCATGGATCAGTTCGAGGATCTGTTCTTTTACATCCAGGGTTTTGGAGGGATCGTTCAGCACCCCGTAAACGGCCTCAGTGATCTCCAATTTTGGGTCAGTTCCGTGATGCATTAAATGATGCATATGTTCACCGTCCCATGAGGCATCCACAACGTGGGTCCTGGTATTTCCATCTTCTCCAAAGATCACAAACAAAGATCCGGCCGGTTCAATGGTGAGAAAAAGGGTTGTTACCTCACCCGTGTCTGTGTAGTACGCCGCTCCCGTGGTTTGTCCGGTTTCCGGGTTCCATATTTCGGGATTTTTTCCTGAAACCCTGAACGAGCATTCCAGCGGCACAGCGCAGTACTCCTGGTTGGAGATGAAATAAATCTCCTCACGGATAGTTCGGCGATGAATATATTCAATATCCGGTTGTTCTTCTACTGCGTAACTGAAGTCGGGAACAAGCTGAAGATCTTTAAAGATCTGTTCGATGCCGGTTCCCCAGTATACCCGTCCTTTTCCGTAATCATTCACATGCCGATCTTCACCGTTAGTTTCACCCCAGATTTCATCGGCCAATGCCAGCAATTCCTGGTCATTATTGGGATAATCTGTCAGACCGGGTGCTTTCAGGGGTTTCGGACCAAGGATCACAGCTCCGTCCTTCACCAGTTCACCAATTTTTTGAAGTACTTCCGGACGCATGGTTCGTTCGAAATGCGGCAATACCATCAGCCGGTATTCCATTCCTCCCGGAAGGATCAGCCGGCCCTTTTTCACCTCCAATTCCATGAGGGTCTCGGTCACGAAGGCATCATAATCATATCCGGCCGGCGGAGCAGGATTCAGTTGCTCGCTGCTCAGCAGGGTGTTGGGAACATTCTCTCCGAAATAATAACAGAAATCGGCCACAAAATAGCCCTGTTGCAACAGGTGCTGGGTCCTTGAAAGGTAGGTGATCCAGGCGGCGGATTGTTTCCACCAGGTATTACCCCTGTTCATCTGGAACCCAAAGGGTCCCATGGTCATGCCTGGTTTGATATCCTTCCAGGGCTGATGGGCAAATTCATGGAAAATGAACCGGTTGATTCCCTTACAGTAGAAGTAATCACCCAGCGTTTTGAGGGAATAGGGATGACTGATCCAAGCAGCTTTTTCCCTTCCTGCCGTGAAGGCTTCGGCGGCCACGTATTTCTTTCCCTTGACATGCGCAGCTGATGCAGCCAGTTTGCTCGAATAGGACATTCCGAAGTCGTACTGATTCACCCAGAATTCCCCCATGAGGACATCGCCCCTGGTGGCATTGGCCAGTTCGTCAAAATTACCGATTCTGCCATAAGGTTCATTGTACAGTTGCAGACCGTTCTCCCTGGCCAGTTCGTAGAAATGACCATAGTAATGATCAACGAACAAGTCGGCTACCGTTCTGCGGAAGTCCCACAGGAATCGTTCACTGGTCCCGATACTGTCTACCACCCTACCGGTGATGCAGGGGAGATAACTGATCAGATCGTAATGGCGCCGGCTCCGGAACTCTTCCGGAAAGTCTGCTGTCCAGTTCTGGGAGTGTGCCTCATAGGAATCGATCAGGATACTATCAAGGGTTTTGCCCGACAGCTCACCGGCTGTTTCTATTACTTTAGCAACGATTCCGTTCCAGTGGGCCTCGGCCCCTTCCTTGCTCAGTTTATCACATTCCAGTCCAGTGGCCATAGGTGGCGCCGGATGGTTGGTTTTTCCAGTAATGGTATAACCGAAACGCACCACTGTCCAGTCACCTTCAGGCACATTCCATCTCAGTGATCCGTCGGTCTGCATGTGGGCTGATAAATCGATGATCCGGCCGGCCGGAATTACATCGGAAGGTAGTACTGTACGGGAGTCATGGTTAGGTCGCTCGTTCCGCCTGTAATTGACCATCCTGCCTTTATAAAGGTGTGCTCCCTTACTTACCCAATCCTCCAGTCTGAACCCCATGGCCCCGTCTTTTTCTCCCTCTGGAGTTGGGAAAGCCAGTACGCGGATGTCCCGATAGAAATCCTGGATCGTTTCGGGCTGTTCCAAGACCATCCTGACCGGTTGACCCTTACCATGAAGCTGCTTTTCACTCCACACAATCTGCTTCATGGAAGTTTTCGGTGTGATCCATGGGCCGCCGCTGGATGACCAGCCGGGGCAGTTATGAAAACATATTTTCAGATCCAGTTGATCAGCAGTTTCCAGTGCATGTCGTACCATCCCATGCCATTGCTTGCTGCCATAATTCACCGATCCGTTGGGAATCCCGCACTCCACGTCAAAGAGTTGTACACCTCCCAGTCCTATTTCGTGCATGGCTTCCAGATCGAGACTGATTCCTTCCTTGGTGATATTTCCGTTCATCCAGTGCCACCACGTATGAGGCCTGGCCGAATCGGGCGGATCAGTAAAACTGGCTTTCAGTATATAATCAGGTTGGTGAGTAGCCGGGGAACAAGAGAGTATCTTGGGACTCAGAGGAAGCATCATGCTGGCCCCGCCGATCATTGTTGTTTTGAAGAATTTTCGTCTATGCATTTTAACAACTATATGAGTGAAGAGTAAAAGGTTGCGTTCCGATTTTTATCAGTAATATTACGTGATACCAAACAGAATGGAAATGCATAAAATGCGAATTTCTTTATACAAATTGATACTTTAGGTTTTTATACAAGCAAACAGTAAGATTTATTCAATAATTCTTTTATTTTTTAACTTTGTGAAGTTGTTTTTTTTGATCTTTGTGAAAGATATAAATATTGCGTATTTATTCTAAGTAAAAAATGGTGATGCAATGGATGATTTTTTCAAATACCTGACTGTCGGGAAGGCTGATATCGACTGGGGCCTCTATTTAACTGTGGCTGGTAAAGCTGAGATCCCTAAGTACAGTGAATATCCTATACCTGAATCAGGTCACCCAAGCGGATATAATTTCCAATGGGAAAACGGTAGAGTATTGCAGGAATACCAGGTACATTATTTTACCGAAGGAAAAGGAATATTGGAGAACAGCTACGGGAAGTTCAAGATACAACCCGGAACGATAATGATTACCTATCCCGGCGTTTGGCATCGCTTCAGGCCTTTGAAGACGACAGGCTGGGTGGAGAATTATATGGGCTTTAAAGGAGAGATGGCTGAACGGATTTTTTCAAATGGCTGGTTCTCCAGTAAGAAACCGGTGCTGAATTGTGCTATGCGGGAAGAACTGATCGACACCTATTACAAGATCTTTCACTTTGTGCGGGAGGAGAAGCCTAACTTCCAGTTTGTGGCTTCCGGAATGATCATAAAATTATTGGGTTACCTTGTCTCTTTTCAGACGCAATTTGATTTTCACGGTAAACATATTCAAACTGTTATCGAAGAGGTGCGGTTCTTTCTCAGAGAAAATGTTGAACAACAGGTAAATTTCGAAGAAATAGCCTCGAATTACAATGTGGGTTATTCTTACTTCCGGAAAATGTTTAAAAAATATACTGGTGTCCCACCCAAACAATATCATCTTCAGCTGAAGATATTGCGCGCCAAAGAATTGCTGGTGAGCAGCAATTTTACTATCAAGGAGATTGCTTTCAAAGTGGGCTTTGAATCTATATATTACTTCAGCAGGATCTTTAAGGAGAAGATAGGGATGCCCCCTTCAGATATTAGAAAACTCTGATGTTTCCGAACGGCTCAATACCTGTGTTGAATGAATTATTCCTTTGATTCACCGTGTCGCCTGGCGGATCTTCTTCAATATATATTTGGACCTGGCTGCAGCGATGGACAGCGCCCTGACCGGACACTTTTAACTTCGTGTATTACCAGTATAAAAACATCTAATACCAGGAAGTAAATAATGAATTACGTTTCGGAAGAGCCAGGTTGTAATGAAGGAAATAGTTTCGTATATCCATATTAATCTCATAAGACTTTTATCCAAATAAAAACTTCTTTCTCAGGTCATCGATCTGTTCTTCATTGATTGGTGCGAGTGTGCCCACTGGCTTGCTCATTGTTAGGGATTTGGCGCTGAATTCCGCAACCTCAAGCCTGTCGAAGGTATTCAGAATCTTGTCGCCCGTTACCAACAAGGAATCGTTTTCAATTATCACTGCTGGAGTTTTCTCACTGATAACATCCAGGATCCTGCTATCGCCCATGAAATGGGAGCCAAACTTCACATTGGGAACATCTTGCAGAAAAATCCAGCTTTCAGGGATCGTTCGTACATCAAATTTTTCACCAGTAACACTAAAGGCCATGATGTATGGTGGTTGTGTAAGGATGATGGAGTTGACATGCGGATTTTGTTTATAGATTTCCTGGTGGAGCCATACACTCCTGCTGGGCAGTTTTCCGGGTTCTCTTTTTTCGTCTCTGATTTGTACAATATCTTTCTGTGTGATGTCCCATCGTGAGACATTGGTAGGAGTTATGAGAAAATCATTCCCGCGCCACCTTACAGAAACAGTACCATATGAGCTTATCATCAGGCCTTGTTCACAGGCTCTTTTCACGATCTTCACAATTGACTCCCTGATCTCTCTTTCATCAGATGGATGATCGACCTGCTTCAATTCTGGTTGAAGATGAGGAATCTGTTCCTCGAACTTGTGGATCATTTCGTCTGATAAATATACTGGTTTCCCGATGGTACTTCCGTTTATGATGGTTCTGCCACAGAACTCCAGCGTTTCAAACCTGCTGAATGTATCTTGTAAGTCTGTTCCCCCGATCACGGTGCCATGGTTCTCCATTATCACGGCAATAAATTGTTTTTTAAATGCTTCGGCGATACTTTCCCCCAACTTTTCGCTTCCAGGCAGGGCATAAGGCGCATAGCCGATAGGTCCGCATATATTTTTTGCCTGCGGAATGATGTTTGTATCCGGTATCTTCCGGGCAATACTGAAAGCTACTAATCCGGGAGGATGAGCGTGGATGATCGCCCTGATGTCGGGCCGGCATTCATAGATCGCTTTATGAAATGGAAATTCCGAGCTGGGTTTATGTCGTCCGTCAATGGTGCCGTCTTTTTTTACACATACTATATCGCTTCTGCGGAGAGATCCTTTGTCGATGGCGGAAGGGGTCACCCAGATGTCGCCGCTTTCATCGATGATGGAGATGTTTCCTCCCGAGGTTGTGGTGAGTCCGCGTTTGTATATTCTACTGATTGCCAGTATAATCTGGTCGCGTGGATGCATTATTTTCGGATCAAGGTTCATTTGGTTATTTGTTTTTCCACTACCGGCAGAACAGGAGTAGACATTATGCATTTATTATTTACTCGTAACGGAGCATTAAATATAAAGGTTTTATTGTTCCCATAGTTGGAGTCCCAGATCCGGCAAAGGCTCACTGTCCTGGCCAAAGGCGTTGTATACCACCATGGCTGCACCCAAGGCAGTGGCATTGTCGATTTCAGAAGTATATACCTTTTTGTTGCTGTAGAGTTTTGCGAGACAGCGGACAAAGATCTCGTTCCTGGCAAAGCCCCCGGAGATATAGATACATTCTATTGTATCCTTTTCAGGAATCACAAAATCGATGGACTTCTTGTTCAGCAGTGTGAGATCGATCATCAGCTGGTGGTATGCCTCATCGAAAGACGCAAAGCTGTTGTAATCGATCGCTTCATCAATATAACTTTCCGGGATTCCCTCTGCGAAGAATTTCATTCCATTGCCGATGATATTCCCTGTCAGAGTTGGATTGTACCTTACCTGTTTGAAAGCGTTGCTGTCCATATTAAAATGTGCATTGAGGCGCTCCAGATTCACATCGTGCATATGTCCCATGAAGAGGCGCGAGGATTTGACCGGTTTCTGCGTGATGCTCAAATAGGACAGGCAGTCGTTCTGAAGCTCTTCTTCTGTAAGCGGCTCGTAGTTATAGGGGTTCATATTGATGCACCAGGTGCCGGTTGAAAGCAGAATGAATTTTTTCTTGCTGGCTATGATGTAGGGAGCCAGGGAGGCCGAGCTGTCGTGGATGCCGGTGCCAGTTACAAAACTAGTATTGTTGATACTGGATGTAGCAACAGCGCTTTTAGAGTCAGTAGCCCTGGCTGTATCCGGATTGTTAATCTGACTGGCAGGTGCATTATGGGTATACGCTTCTGTGTTGAGCAAATCTTCTGCTATATTAAAAATCTTTGTATTGGGTACCGGATCGGGTAGATGTATGTCTTCAGCTGAAAGCCAGTCGTGGTAATTCATGTCGTTAAAATCCCACATCGCGGTATGACAGCCAATCGATGTGTATTCCGATACCAATTTATTGCTAAGAAGATAGCTGCAATACTGGGGGAAATGCAGGACATGTTTCACTTTTGCATAGATCTCAGGTTTGGTCCTTTTCAGCCAGAGAATCTGGAGCCCGGAGTTCAGGAATCCCAGTGCAGGAGAGGCCGTAATTCGGGAGAACTCTTCCATGCCGCCGTGTCGGTCGTAGAAAGCTTTTGTGATCTCTTCGGGCATTGGTTTAAGGTAATTGTATAGTGGTGTGACAGGTTTTCCTTTATCGTCGATAAACATCAGCGTGGCACCATAGGTGGAGAAGTTCACCGCTTTGATTTCATATTGCGGATTTGCCGAAAGTTCGGCGAGGGTTCTTTTGATCCACTCCTCGATCAGCTGGATGTTGTCGCAGGGGAATCCATCTTCATCTTCTATTTCAGAAAATTTTTGCTCTTTCTGGTATAATATATTGAGGTCCTTGTTAAAGAGCAGGACTTTTTTATTGGTTTTTCCAATATCAAATATTGCGATTACTTCTGTCATAACATATTTGTTTTCTATTAACCCTTTTTTGCGATTTTGCGGCGATAGTTTTCTACTTCCCAGTTGTCAATGAACGTTATCTGTTCGTCGGTCATAGTCTTGCCGCCACCGAAATGCTCTGCCAGCCAGGCGATCTTCAACAGGTCCAGGTATACTTCATACACCGTATTCACCGATTTTTCGCTCTCCTCCAGGCAGATGATTCCCCGGTTCTTCACGCCGATTATTCGTGGGGGAAACCCATGTTCTTTTTCAAATTCGAGGTATTCCTTGTAGATAAGGTTTGGTTCCGATTCGCAAAACATATAGCGAGCCTTGCAATATACAATGTTATCGGGGGTGAAAGCTTTGTTAACACGGCTGAAAGCTTGAATATCAGTCACGAAATAGCTGATCAGCCGGGAGTAAAAGCCTTTGGCAGTGGTACCGGAGGCATAAGAGAGTTCTTCGATGTAATCCTCAAGATCGGCATATTGTAGTTCGGTGGAGGGAAGGGGTGAACTGATTCTGGTATTGAGTTTTTCAGAGATGTTTTCGTAGTGTCTGTTGATTTCTTCGCAGGTGTGGGCTGACACGAAGACACCGTGGTTCTCGAGGAAGATAATCGCTGGTTCCTTTCCGAAGGCCTTTTTGTATTCGCTGATCCGTTGCTCCACCAGTTTGAAGAGCACATAGCCGGGATCGGTGTACTCCACAAATAATGCTTCGTTGCCAAATAGCAAATTGGTTTCTTTGCGACTGTTCACGGCGCACATCAGTGCATTGACCAGTGTAGGATGGGTGTGAACTACGAAGGCACTTTCGAGGAGGTTGTGGAGGGAGGTCTCGACCGACGGACGTTTGTCTGTAGATCCGGCGATACACAGGTGTAACTCTTCCTTGATTTCCGCCTCCCTTTTTAGAGGGTCGCTGCTGTAACTCTTTTCAGCAATTCTGTTGAGACAGTGCCTGTCCATTTTTGCAAATCCCTCCTCAGTGATTGTTGCCAGGGAATTGCCGCTCGCCTTGATCCAGAGATGGTTGTTGTTTTTGAAGGACGTATTGCCACCACCGGCGATCACATATTCCGGGTTATTGCCGTAGTACTTTGAGATTCTGACCAGTTCTTCCAATGCATTATTCATAAACTTATTTCTCTTATTTCAGGCAGATTGACATCACGATCCTGTTTGATCCTGTGTGGTGGAACAGGATCATGATGCTGTAACCTTTATCTTCGTACTGAGCCTGTTATCTCTCTACTGTGTTTGTTTTCTATTTTCTGTGTATGTTATCTTTTTGACAGCACCTTTTTTTCGTACTGATGAATCTCACCGATATAGTCTGCACCAGTGGGAACACCATTTTCCAGGCAGTAACGATCCCATACAGCACTAAAAGGCATGGTTTTCGCCTCTTCGAACAGAGCCAACCGTTCGAAATACCTGCCGCTTTCATCGTATTCCCTAAGCTTGTCAGTAGGATTCAGCAGTGCCAGCATGAGGGCTTTCTGTGCGGCACGCACGCCGGTGACGTAAGCACCGATTCTGTTAATGCTGGCATCGAAGAAGTCAAGGCCTATATTTACCTTGTCCAGCTTATCTGCCCAGACAATCTCTTCGAACAGGGCCCGCACCTCATCAGACAGTGTAACCACATGGTCGCTGTCCCAGCGGATCGGTCGGGTGACATGAAAAAGAAGTTCGGGGATAAACTGGAACACAGCAGAAACCTTATCTGATACTTGTTCGGTTGGATGAAAATGTCCGATATCCAGACAGAGCATCATCTTTCTTGCTACAGCGTAGGACAGGTAAAACTCATGCGATCCTACGGTATAGGCTTCTAAGCCGATGCCAAACAGCTTGGCTTCAACGGCGTCAGCCATCATTGCCGGATCCCTCTTATCATCCATGATCTTATCGAGTGATTCCTTAAGGAGGGCGCGGTGTTTGAATCGATTGACAGTCAGGTCCTTGGACCCATCAGGGATCCAGATATTATGTATACAGCGACTGTTGAGCTCTTTCCCGATGTATTCAGAGATTTCCCTGCACCGTTTCACATGTTCGATCCAGAAATCCCTGATTGACTGGTCATTGTGGGACAGCGTATAACCGGAATCGGCCTTTGGATGGGAAAAGAGTGTACAGTTAAAATCCAGTCCGATCTGTTGTTCTTTCGCCCATTCTACCCAGCTCTGAAACTGTTTCGTTCCAATTTCGTCGCGATCGGCTTTTCCTTCCCGGAAATCTCCATAGATCGCGTGTAGATTCAGGCGTTGTTTTCCGGGCAGCAGCGACATCGCTTTTTCGTAGTCCTGCTTTGCCTGCTCTATAGTGACCGCTTTTCCGGGGAAGTTACCAGTTGCCTGGATCCCGCCCGAGAGTTGTCCGTCGGGATTCTCAAATCCGGTAACATCATCAGCCTGCCAGCAATGCATGCTGATGGCTACTTTATTCATCTGTTGCAGTACGTCGTCAGTATTTACATCCAGTTCAGCGTAACGCTCCCTGGCGATATTGTATGTATTGTTAATGTTTTCTGGGTTACTCATAATTGTATGTATATTTCAATGATTGTTTTTTCGATATGACTTTTTCACGGCTATTTCAGGTAAAAGACCTCCTCCAGGGGGATCGTCACCGGGGAGTTGTCAGGATTTGTTTCCATAATATCGGCCATGTATGCCCACCATTTCTGCACCACCGGATTGGTGCCGAGATCCTGTGATGAGCTCAGTCCCGACTGTTTTTGAACAGCGAAGAGAATATTGGTTTCTTCGTCCAGGAAAATGGAATAATCTGACACTCCGGTTTCCCGGATCAACTTTTCCAGTTCGGGCCAAAGCTGGTCGTGGCGTCTTTTATATTCGTCCTTGAATCCTGGCTTGAGTTTCATTTTAAATGCAAATCGATTCATATTTTTTATGAAGTTGTTTAAAGTTTACCCGATAGCGCACATTCACATTATTTATAAACATATGCCTTGTTTAATGAGATATTATTTTGCTTATACCATTTTATCAACAATTTTCGGCATCTCTCAAGTTGCTCCTTATACTCTTTTTCAAGTGCAAGATTGCACATCTCACCCGGATCATTTTTCAAATTAAATAGCATTTCATGCTGCTCGGAATTTCCCGCTATCATATATTTCCATTCGCCATCATAAACCATCCGGGCCCATAAAGCTTCGCCAACTATATAATCTCTATTCAACTTTTTCTTACTACCAGTTATAACCTTTTTCAAGCTAACACCAGGGGTGTTTTTTGGTATTTTTATTCCAGCAAGATCACATAAAGTAGGCAATAAATCCAATCCATTAATAACCAAATTATTTTTATCCACCAACCCTGGTTCTATTTCTCCTTTCCATCTGATTATCAATGGAATTTTAACGGATTCATTATAAAAAACCGATTTATGCTCAAGACGGTGTGATGCATCCATTTCTCCGTGATCACTTGTAAAAACGACTATTGTATTTTCATCATAGTCTGACTCATATAAAGCCTGAAGTAAAGTCCCAATTTTTTGGTCAACGAGTTCAGTAAGATTCTTATATGCCCAACGATACAATCTCCAATCCTTTTCAGTCCAATTTTCCCGCCCAAATATTGTAAATGGTTTTGTTGGACCTGCAGCTTCAAGAAATTCATCATCAGAGATATTAAAGTTATCAGGAAGAGGAGGACATATTTTCTCAAAAAAATGTTCTTCAGAAACACCTTCAGGTAATTTAAGAGCTTGTTGAAGCGTCTTCCAGGCTACGCCTCCTTTAGGATCTTCATTAAGTGATTTTCTCCAATCGTTAATAACTTTATAACAAATATCGTGTGGATTGATAAAAGAAGCTACAAGGAAAAATGGTTTTTCATGTTTTTGTTTGAGAAATTCAGCACAGACGCCGGGAAGTTTATCACGGCTATCATTTGTTAATTTACGGAAACCATATTTTGTAACGTCATTAGCTTTTCCCTCTTGACCACCAGGTAAATGTACTTTCCCACCATAGACTGTTTCATAACCTTCGTTTCGAAATAAGATCCCCAATGAATTGTTTAAAATATCTGATGGGACTTTCTTTCTCATTACTGAACCATTATCTTCCCCATTTATTTGCGAGGGCATCAACCCTGTCATTAAACTAAAACGTGAAGGAGCACAGACAGGATTTGATGCAAAGGTTTGTTCAAAAAGAATACCTGATTGAGCTAAGTTGTCAAGGTTAGGCGTACTAACATAAGGGTTACCAACATAACTAAGCATATTTGCATTTTGTTGATCTGTTAAAATTAAAATTATGTTGGGGCGATTTTTGTCACTTGCGTGTAAATTCGCTGTTAAGGAGGGTTTAAAAAAAGACAATAACCCTAATAAAATAATGAACTGTTGAATTTTAGTCATAATATCTTCTTTATCAAATTTCTATTAAAAGTTACAATGTCTCCAGGTTTTATTTAATACTTACGACGAAAGTTGAGAGTATAAGGATGATAATACCGATGATCAGTACAACAATCGTCTTTTTTCTTGTACCGTGCCATTCTTTAAGCAGGAGCCCCCATATGTTGCTGAATGCGATATTGAGTGCCATGAGGATACTCCACCCGAAGATAGCCATTTCCGGTGGCAACTGACTTTTACCCATGCCAAAGAAGAAAAACTGCATGAACCAAAGTGTGCCCGCTAGAAAAGTGAAGAAGACATTGTTTAAGAATGTTTTCCCACTGACAGAGAGGTAGTCGGTATAGGTTTTATTTTTGATGTTGAGGTAGACGCAGTAAATGAAATTTGTGGTAAATCCACCGATAAGGATGAAGATCATTGTCGGATTGGTCTGGAACAGTGGGTTGGTGCCATATTTCAGAGCGATTTCATTGATCGGCATCCCTGCCTCGAGTCCGTAATTAAAGCTTGCGCTGGCAAGACCGGCAATCAGTGCAATGAGCAATCCTTTTTTCAGGGCAAACTCCTTCACAGCTTTTTTTCGTTCCTCTGCGGAAAGATTTTTATCTTTCAGTATTCCTGCATATCCGATAACGGCGATTCCGGCGAGGGCAATAGAGACACCGACCACTGTAAGTATCCCCGCTTTTGATGCGAAGAGGTTCTCTCCGGCAACTATCGGCGGAATGAGGGTTCCGAAGGCCGCCGTGAGTCCGAGAGCAATACTTTGCCCAAGAGCGATCCCGAGGTACCTCATGGCAAGTCCAAATGTAAGCCCACCGATTCCCCAGATTGCGCCGAACATGATCGCGAGCCACTTAGCCTTTGTAGGTGCCTCGGAGAGGATGACGGGAAGGGAGCCTTCCGGCACGGTGATGTAGGCAAATAACCACGGTGCGATCAGCCAGGCAGCTACACCCTGCATGATCCAGTAGGATTCCCAGGACCAGGATTTAACCTTTTTAAAAGGGACGTAAAAACTTGCGGCACCGATGCTGCCGATGGCGATTAGGCCAATACCGATGATTGGGTTCATTTAGGTTATTTTTAATGTAATTCGAACAATAATTTTTATCTGTTCAAAAATAAGTCGGTCTGATTGTAAAAAAAATGAAGATTATGATTCTTTCTTTATACTTTTTGGCACTCGCTTTAGATTCAGAAGAGGCGGATGGTATATCAACGGAAATGAATGAATTAGCTGTTCTTCTACTTTAGTGAGAGAAATATTAAATTGTTTAACGCTTTTTTCTGTATTTTTATCATCTTTATTTAAGGAACTAATTAAGAAATCTCTGGAATATGTAGTCTATAAATTATTGTCATTTAGTGCAAAAAAATGATCACTTTGTGTATTTCCTAAAAGTTACAATGATGTTAATATTACATAATGATCTTTGACGGACTAATTTCACTCTTAATTCAATTTGTACACCCATGCCATTAGAACAGACAGTTGCCTTGACCGATTTGATGTTTGATGATAAAAACATCAGGAGTAGAGGCGTCTTAATTGAAATCAAATTGAAATTTCTAAGTGCCTGTTTATTATTCGTTTGTATGATTTCTTTTTCTTCCGTATTATTTGCTCAGGATAATGGTATGATTCGTGGAAGGATTACAGAAAAATCCTCACAAGAACCTCTTCCTGGAGTGACGTTAATAGAGCGTGATCAGAATAATCGTATCATTAATGGAGTTATTACAAATATCAATGGAGATTATGTTTTGGAGGTTAAAGATATCAAAAACCAGATAAGAGCAAGTTTTGTTGGGTTTGAGACTCAGATTTTTTCTGTAGATAATAGGACGGTAATCAATATTGAGCTGGAGCAATCAAGTACTGAACTTGAAGAAATAGTGGTTATTGCTAAAGCAGAGAGTGATAATTTAACAGGTGTAAGCACGCGGGATCAGACTGGTTCATCGGTTAAAGTAGATATGGCCAGTTTAATCGGACAGGCAGGAGTTTCAGTTGCAAGTGCCTTACAGGGACAGGTTTCTGGATTAGATATAGTTTCAGCGTCTGGTGCGCCAGGTAGTGGATCCAGTATAGTGATCCGGGGCATGGGGTCCATAGGGAACACCAATCCTCTGATCGTAATTGATGGCATACCACAGGACGTCTCCTCTGACAATTTCAATTTTGCTTCGGCGGATCAGCATGACCTGGGACAGCTACTGAACATTCCGCCCCAGGATATTAAATCGGTCGAAGTATTAAAAGATGCTGCGACTACAGCCGTATGGGGATCCAAAGGAGCAAACGGGGTTCTTGTTATTGAAACCAATAAAGGAACCAGGGGAAAAATCAACTTCAATTACCAGTACAAGCTGGATGCCAACATTGAGCCATCACCTCTTCCCATGCTCAATGGAGATGAATATACTATCTTGCAGCGCGAGGAGTGGCATAATGCTTTTGGTGTTTACGAAATTCCTCCTGAAATTGCTTATGACAGGAATTTCTCTGACTATTATAATTATTCAGACAATACAGACTGGATCGGAGCCATCACACAGAACTCATTTACCCACGACCACTTCTTTAAATTATCGGGAGGTAGTGCAAACAGCCGTTATTATACTTCGGTAAATCACCATAGTGAAGTAGGTACAACTATAAACACTTCTTTTGAACGTTTTTCGGTGAGGGCGAACTTTGATTATGATATCTCTGACAAATTACGGCTGACAACTAACCTGAATTATACGAATACATTCAGGGAGGATAATCCCGAAACAGAATTGCGTTACAGGGGCCGCCGAATGAATATCAGACAATTGGCATACATAAAAGCACCCAATATGAGCATTTGGGAACATGATGAATATGGGAACCTGACTGGAGAGTATTTCACTCCCATTGAGAGTTACCAGGGTGACGGGGACCTGTACCTGAATCCGGTTGCCGTCTCAAACCTGGGAATGAATGATGTTGAGGGAAACCAGATACAGAATAATTTTGTGATCAATTATAAAATAGCTAATTGGATCACTTTCAAGGAAAGCCTGTCATTTTCCTATAACAATAACAAAGGAAAACAGTTTATGCCTTCTTCTGCTATCGGCGCAGACTGGCTCGATTATAAGAACAATCTTTCCAATGAGAGGAATTTCATGAACCTTCGTTTGCTCAGTCGTTCCCAATTGTTTTTATATCCTTTAAGGAAGAGCAGGGTACATTCGATGACAGGAGTATTGATGTGGGAGATGGAGGAAAAAACTGGCGAATATCTGACCCTGATCAATCAGAAGTCCCCAAGTATGTATATTACTGATCCGGCGAGGAATTCTCCCAATCTTCCTCAGGGTCAGACATCCTCTTCCAGCTCCAAGTCAAGATTGCTTGGCGCCCTTTCCAGTTTTAATTATAAGTACAAAGACAAGTATCTGATCACAGCTAATCTGCGGGCCGATGCTAGTTCCAGTTTCGGAGGTAACAACAGCTGGGGACTTTTCCCGAGCCTGTCGGCTGGCTGGAGGTTCTCAGAGGAAGATTTTCTAAGTTCACTGGCTTTTCTTGACGAATCCAAATTGCGATTGAGTTGGGGACAGTCGGGGAAGGCCATCGATAACGATAATTATCCGACCTATTCCTATTATGAAACATCCGGACGGTATCTCGACCTCCCGGTCATCAGTCCGGCACAGATGCAGCTTGATAATCTGAGATGGCAGACTGTCACAAGCTGGAATGCCGGAATCGATCTGAATTTATTCAAGCAGAAGGTTTATATCATGGCTGATATCTATAAGAAAGAGACGAATAATTTGTTGTGGAAGAATTACGGAATTCCTGGTTCTACCAGTTATGGATCTTTGAAATATTATAACGGTGGTGAATTGCAGAATGTGGGCTGGGAGTTTTTCACCCGGAGTACGGTCTTTGAAGGAGAAGAATTTCATTTATCCCTTAATTTTAATATTTCTCAGAATTTCAATAGTTTCGAGTCTTTCCCCCAGAATTTTAACCTTATCCAGGGCAGCGATATCGGGAATGGTGTCTATCCGATGAAAGCAGAAGTGGGGAAGCCCATTGGCAGTTTTTATGGTTTCCGGTATCTTGGTGTATATCCATCGGATGAAGATGCATACGCACGGAATGAAGCGGGTGATATTATCGTTGATTCCCAGGGGGAACCGATACCAATGACCTATAATGAAGTGTACCAGTTCAAGGGTGGGGACGCCATTTATGAAGACAGAAATCACGATGGTAAAATCGACATTATGGACGTGGTTTACATAGGGGACTCCAACCCGGAGGTTATTGGCGGATTAGGTACTTCTGCACAGTACAAACAGTTCAGTGTTTCTGTAAATTTCCATTATCGTCTCGGTTTCGATATCATTAATATAGTGGCAATGGATACCGAGGGAATGCTTGACCGCAATAACCAGAGCCTTGCCACCATTAACCGGTGGAGAAGGCAGGGTCAGGATGAGGAGGGTTTATTGCCCAGGGCTTATATCAATCATCCGGCAAATAACCTGGGCTCCGACAGGTATGTGGAACAGGGTGATTTCCTTAGGTTGAACAGTCTCAATCTCAGTTACAGGGTCGGCCGTCGAATTGCTAGCAAACTCAATTTAAATGGACTGGAAATCAGAGCTGTTATGCGCAATCTCATGACATTCACAAACTATACCGGACAGGATCCGGAGATTGCCAGGGTCAGTACAAATCCGTTTTTCCTTGGTACAGACAGGGCACAGACTCCCCCTGCAAAGATTTATAGTTTGGCCGTTAATATGAATTTTTAGCTTCGATTAAATCGTTAGGAATATGAAGAAGGTTTTCATTTATATATTATTGCCAATTACAGGTATGTTGATGATGTCAGGCTGTGAGGATGCATTAAAACTATATCCCCCGGATGGTCTCATAAAAGAGGAATTCTGGCAAACCAAGGAAGATGTGGAGTCTGTTCTGATGGCCGGGTACCAGAGTTTGTCAAATCTCGATTCCCGGTTGTTCTATTATGGCGAATTAAGAGCCGACATGCTGGATGATGGCGGAAACCTGGGGGCCAACCACAGAAACATCATGGAAAGCAACATCTATCCTTCCAATAAATGGGTCGATTGGAGTCCTTTTTATTCCGTGATCAATAATTGCAACCTGGTACTTAAATATGCTCCTGATGTACTTGAAATTGATCCCACGTTTTCGGAATTCAAATTCAATACAATGAACGCAGAAGCTGTGTTTCTAAGGAGTCTGGCCTATTTCTACATGGTCAGGATCTGGAAAGATGTTCCCTTCGTTCTCACTGCTTACGATAGTGACACGCAAGAATTCTTTCTGGAAAAAACAGATGGCTCAATTATTCTTGATTCGATCAATGTCCAACTGGAAAATATTCTGCAATATGCCCCTGAAGATCATGAAACCCTGGCAAGAACCAGGGGCAGGTCGACCAGTGGGGCAGTTAATGCATTGCTTGCTGATATAGCACTATGGGAGTTTAATTACCAGGATTGCATCGATTATGTCACAAGAGTAGAAGAGAGTTCCCTGTACGAACTGGTGCCTGGTGATTCGTGGTTCAGGATGTTTTATGAAGGAAATACCCTTGAAGGGATTTTTGAAATCCAGTTTGATAGTGAAGCAGGTCAGAATAACAGCATGTACGACATCACCAAGCCACAGAGTAACAACTTTATTGCCAGTGAATTTGCCCTTGAATTATTTTCAGCGGAAATGTTTGGGGAAATTATTCGTGGCTATGGATCAGTCAGGGAAAGTGATAAGATTATCTGGAAGTATGTGGGGCAGAGTGCGGACGGACTGATGTTCAGGTCGGGATCCAATCTGAAAAGCACAAACTGGATCGTATACAGGTTGGCTGATTTACTACTGATGAAGGCTGAAGCCCTGGCCCAACTAGGTCGATTTAATGAAGCCCTGCAGATTGTCAATGATATCCGTACACGTGCTTTTGTGAATCCATACAGTCAATTCCAACAAACACCTCAGGCATTTGAAGATATGATTCTTGAAGAGCGGGCGAAGGAGCTTGCTTATGAAGGAAAACGATGGTTTGACCTGATGCGCATGGGAAGGCGGAATTCCTATGCCAGAAAGGATAAATTGATTGAAATTATTATTAATAATGTGCCAGCTACTCAGAAAAGGGTATTAGCGGCAAAGCTCAGCGATCCCAATGGATGGTATTTGCCAGTTTCCAGTGATGAGATCGAGAATAACCTAAAACTAGTTCAGAATCCATATTATCAGGTCTATGAATAATCATAAGATAGTGAATAAATATTCCGGTAAAAGCAATATGCTTTGGCATGTTTGGAGGTTCTTTCCACTCCTCCTGCTCATGGTATCCTGCAAGCAGGATCTGCCTTTAGTACCATTTTATGAGGGTATTAACGAGGGTATGAATGAATCCATAGCTGAATATGTATTAAACAGAGAGGAGTTGTATTCCATGTTTGGCGAATTATTGGTTGCAGGATCGCTTGACGGGACATTAACTGCCTACAATCCGCATGGCAATGATTATACCCTTTTTCTGCCTACGAATGATGCATTTGAATCTTTTATCGAGAGTAATCCGAAATACCAGGACTTCCAGGATTTGCTATATGATACCGAGTATGTTCATGTGCTGGTTCGCTTTCATATTGTGAATTTAGCCATCCAGAAGAATGATTTCCCTTTCGGTGTGTTACCGGATACGACTCTTTCGGGTGATCTGCTTAATTTAGGATTTGTAGGGGATATTGATTCAGTTTTAATTAAAGTAAACAATGAAGCATCGATCATACAGTCTGATATCGAACTGACCAATGGATATATCCATGTTATTGACAAGATGCTTGAACCCGTTGTAGAAAGCAGTTATGAATGGCTTTCTACCAAGGATCAGTATTCGATTTTCACAGCCGCAATGGCCGAGACCGGCCTGCGGGATACCTTTAAAATAGAAGCAGGTACCGGAATTTCTATCTTTCCGCCCAATACAATGCTAATAGAACCTGATGCAGTTTTCGAAAAAAATGGCATTTTTTCCCTGGATGATCTGAAATCGATCTATAGTCCCGACAGAGACGATTATCAGGATTACACGAACGGATTGTATCAGTTTGTAGCCTATCATATTTTAGAGGAAAAGAATTTTCTGAACAATTTTGAGGGCCAGAATACCAATTATAATACCTATGCGAGCATGCCTCTCAGGATAAACGGTTTGGGTATTGATTTGAAGGTCAATGAGGGTTCATCAGTATATGATACTGTTATCGTGGGCATTGATACCACTCTTATCAATTTCATTGGTATTCAGTACGATTTGAGTAATGTTGCCACAAAGAACGGGGCCATTCATATCATTGATAATGTGCTGGAACTCTACCGGCCAAGTCCGATAACGCGTAATTTTCAATTTACCGAAGACCCTGTGATCGCGGATGCACGTAAGTCGACCGGAGAATACACGTTTGATGAAAAGGATAAAGAAAAGTTTGAGTATATCTCCTGGGAAGGAGTTGAAGTACTTAAATATGAATATTCTGCATCCGATATACCCAATATGTGGGGAAATGATTACCTGGAGATCAACGGCGACTTCACGATCTCTTATGAATTGCCAGGTATTCTTCCGGGGAATTACATGTTGCGCATCAGAGCCAATGACGAATACAATAATAATGCCACTATTCAGATCCTGGTTGATGGAAACAGGGTCGGTGGGAATGTTGATCTTTCGTCGAATCCCAATTCCAATAGCGAAATTATCAATTTTGACATCGGAGAAGTTGTTTTTGAGAATTATGAAAGGCATATTATTACAATCAAGGCACTGATTCCGGGAAGGTTCATTTGGGATGCTGTTATTTTTAACCCATAATAAGGCTTAAACATTCGCATATGAAAAGGATACCATGGATAATATTAGTTATAATGAGTGTTTTCCTGGGCAATTGTGCCAAAGAGTGGGAGGAGCATTATGAGCCTGTTCAGGAAAGTATCAACATGAAGTTATGGGATACGCTTGTAACCATGGAGCAATTCTCGGAATTTATAAAATATGCTGAATTGTATGATCTGGATACGGTGATTCAGGCATCCAACGCCAAGACACTTTTCCTTCCCGATAATGATGCGTTTCAATCCTATCTGGCTGGTGATACAACAGGGATTGTCGAAACCATGATGTATCATGTTGTTCCTACATTTTTTATGCTTAGAAATGTAGACGATCAATACAGGCTAAAAACCCTTGATGGAAAGTATGCACTCGTTTCAAATGACGATTATCAGTACAAAGTTGATGGAATTGATATCCTGAACAGTAGTGATTTGTTTCTCGATGGTAAGTATTATGAAACCGATAGTGTCCTGGTTCCAAAACCCAATTTATACCAGTACCTGACATATAATAGTTCAAGCATAAAGGAATATATCGATAGCAGGGACTCTATCGTTCTGGACCGGGAAAATAGCAAGCCTATCTATTTCAATGATCAGGGTCAGACTGTTTATGATTCTGTAGTTACTATTGTTAACCTGTTTGAGGAGGAGTACTTTGCCATTACCGAGGAATATGAAAATATTGCGGCAACCCTGGTGGTCCCTGACCAGGTAGCTTATGAAACAGCTTTGGACAATATGGCATCCTTTCTCGGGGATCATTACGCTTCCCATGAAGATATACCGCTGGACTGGCAAAATAACGAATTGATACCCCTTCTACTGAACCGGGGAGTGTATGGGGGCTTATTGGAACCTGAGTATTTTAACAGGACAAAAATTGCCAATATTAACGGTGACAGCATTCTGGTCGATCTTGAGCTGGATCCGGCCTCAAGATATATTTGCAGTAATGGGCTGGTATATAATTACAGTACTTTTGAAATCGGAGACAGCTTGTACAAGGACAGGAACTTTGAAGCAGAAGATTTTGTTGAATCGCTCGGCTTAGGTAAGTATGTCTGGAGTAAGGAATTTGTCACAGTTGGAGGCAACCAGGCATTGCTTCCAGATGAGCAGAGGGTTCCCGGAACATCTAACGATACCATTGTTAACATCGATTTTCCGACCGGATACACTGGAGATTACAGCGTAAATTTCAAGATCGGGAGAATTTTCCCCAACAGTTACAGGCTGGTCTGGAGAACGAATTACAGAACCTCAGGGATTTATGCTGTATATGTGAATGGAGAGCGAATTCAACTGGGATTAAGTAAATATGACACGTTTGATACCTATCAATTGTCCGGTGGATTCTTCAGTGTGCTTGGTTACAAGCTGTATCCCGATAGTCGGGGTTTCTGTACAATTGATGGATGGGTCGAGATTGAAGAATACGGTGATGTCAACATTACTCTGGAATATCTGGACTCTGGCAGTTCCAGTGATAACGGACTGAATATAGATTACTTACAATTGTTATTCAGATAAGAAAATGAATGATTACATGAAAAAGTATGGCTTAATAATCTGTTTGTCGCTATTCCTGTTAAGCAATGGTTATGCACAGGAAGGTTTTCGGATAAATGGTGTAGTTCTGGGTACAAATGGAAAACCGGTCAAGGATGTTTCTATCAGCATTGAAGGAGTAGGTATACAGCCCGAGTATTCTGATGAAACGGGGAACTTTATCATTGATGCACCTTCGGGTGATGTCTGGCTGATCATTCAGCCGGTACGACAGTACAAAAGCAAGCGTGTCTATCTGAACAACCGGAACCAACTAAAGATATACCTGACAGAAACCCATATTAAGTCAGGTTATGATGATGTTACACTGATCAATAATGATTTTAAGCGGCGGGATGTACTATCGGTGCTCAGTGATCTGGATCAGGATCTTGTGGAAGAGAACAACTTTGTTACAATTGATCAGATGTTACAGGGAAGAATATCAGGAATGATGATTACCGGTAGCTCAGGGATGCCCGGTCAGGCTTCCTTCAGCAATATCCGGGGAATGGTTTCAATGAATACGTCAAATGCTCCATTAGTGGTGGTGGATGGAATGCCCGTGGAGAGGCCGGGTCTTTTTATTTCGGGAATAGAGGGAAACAGTTATAATCCGTTCTCCACCATTGATCCCTCGGATATTTCAAGTATCTACATTCTGAAAGATCCTGTTCATGCCACGCTTTATGGTACCAAAGCTTCTAACGGGATTATACTGATTGAAACCCTGAAGGCATCGGCTACACAAACAACCATCAATGTCTCTTTTAAAACCGGTCTGCGCACAACTCCTTCCAGGTTGATTCCTCAGCTGAATGCAGAGCAGTACAAAACCCTGGCAAATGAGATCCTGATGTCTTCACCAAAAAAACTTGAGTTATTCGAAATTGATTATCCGGGTTTGTATACGACCGAGGCCGATGATGCGTACTACCGGTATATGCATCACACCAATTGGCAAAACCTGATTTTTTCCAATGCAGTCATGACCAATGCTTACATGTCAATTAAGGGAGGAAGTGAGATTGCCACCTATGGTTTGTCAGTCGGCTACCATGACGAGGACGGGGTTTTCAAGAATTCAAGGTATAATCGCTATAATGTCAGTTTTGTGAGTGATCTGAACATTTTTTCCTGGTTCAAGATGAATGTGAATGCCTATCTTACCAATAGCAATGCCTATCTCATGGAGTCGGCACTGTCCCCGCAGACAAGCCCGGTGGCAACAAGTCTTTTTAAACCACCGATCATGTTTCCTTATCAGTATGATGATGAAGGGCAGCAGTTAACAAGCCTTGATGAGGTGGACGAACTGGGTACCAGTAATCCTGTCGCCGTAGTGAATAATTTCATTGGTGATAACAAGAATTACCGGTTCATATCATCCATTAAGGGACAGGCCGATATATCAGACCATCTGAATTTCACAACTCTTATGGGAATCAACTTTAATACTTTGAAGGAGTTCATCTTCAGACCCAACCGGGGAATGGAAAGTTATCTGGCCGGAGAGGTTCATAATATTGCCAGAGCAACCAATAATTATTTGTACGCATTTTACACCGATAACTATTTCAGATACAATAAGCAGGTAGGTACAAAGCACCGGTTTGTTTCCACTGCCGGATTGCGTGTTAATACCAATACTTATGAGGCTGATTTTGGCGAGGCATTTAACCTACCGGAAAATGACCAGTATTCAAGTCTGAACTCAGGCGAAACTGATATGAAGAATATCGGAGGAATGAATGAACGGTGGAACTGGATGTCTCTCTATCATCATTTTGTGTATAAATACCAGGATAAATACATCCTGAACACATCGCTTTCCGGAGATTTTTCTACTCGTACAGGTCATGAGGCTGAGACCTTGCTACGGCTGAATGGATCCCCCCTGGGCCTTTTTTATTCTATTGGTGCTGGCTGGAGAATCTCCGAAGAGGGATTCATGAAATCAATGAGTGAACTGGATAATTTATTACTGAGGGCATCCTTTGGAACATCAGGTAATGATGATATTGGTAACACGAGTGCTCGTGATTACTACTTTGTTACCCTGTATCGTGAAACTTCAGGACTGGTTCCCAGTGTGATGGCAAACAAATACCTGAAGCATGAAACACTCAGTCAATTGAATGGAGGAGTGGATCTTTCAGTTTTTGGAGACAGGGCTTCATTGTCCGTTGATTATTTCAAAAAAACAACAGATGATCTGCTGATCAATGATCCGCTTGAGGGTTTCCTGGGGTTTGACAACAGGTTATCCAACACGGGTAAAGTGGAAAACAGGGGATTGGAAATCTCTTTGTTTTACCGGGTCATTGACAGAGAACATTTTAAAATGGACCTGTTGACCAATTTCACAACCCTTCAAAATGAAGTGAAGGATCTTGGTGATAAGACATTGATTACAGATTTTCCCGGAGGAGCATTTGTGACCCGGGAAGGTGATCCGTTGAACAGCTTTTATGGTTATACATTTCAGGGAGTGTATGCCACTCAGCAGGATGCTGAACAGGCATCATTGGTCAATGAGCGTGGGATACCCTTTGGAGTGGGTGATGTCATTTATGCTGATTATTCCGGTCCAGAAAGGGAACCCGACGGTGTGATTGATGATTATGATAAGGTGAATCTGGGTTCACCGTTGCCAGATTATTATGGGAATTTCACCAGCAACTTCAGTTATAAACGGTGGTCGGTCAATCTTCACGTTTCCTATACCGCAGGAAATGAAGTGTTTAATTATACCAGATACCTTAATGAAAGAATGGTTGATCTGTCCAACCAGAGCACATCAGTTTTGAATCGCTGGCAATCTGACGGGGATATTACTCAGGTTCCGCGTGCATTGTGGAATGACCCAGTTGGAAACTCAGCATTTTCATCGCGATGGATTGAAGACGGATCCCATTTCAGGTTGAAATCATTGACGGTGAGATATAGTATCCCACAGAATTTCCTGGTTTTCAAGGATGCCGATTTTTATATAACAGCTATTAATTTACTTACTCTGGACAGATATTTAGGTTATGATCCTGAGTTCAGTTATACTTATAATCCGATGATGCAGGGGATTGATTATGGACTAATGCCGCAATCCCGGTCATTCATTACGGGTATCAGGTTTGGATTGTAATTGATTGGGCTGATAATTACATAAAATATGAAGAATTTACGATATTATCTGCAAGTAATTGATCCTCACAGAAGAGGTGCGAGCAACAAACCACATTTTTCAGGCAGGGGATTAAGGATTTATTCTATGGTCCTGATCATGGTTCTGGCCGGATATTCCTGCGAGGAATTTTTTGACCCCACCCAGGAATTGGTTCGGTACGAAAATGATATGTTCGCAGATTGGGATGAATACCGTTCTGCTGAAATGGGATTGTATGCACTTCAGCAGAAACTGGTGGATCAATTGGTTGTGCTGGGTGAATTGCGCGGAGATTTACTTGAGGTAACCGATTTTGCCTCACAAGACCTGATAGAAGTGAATAATTTTAGTATTCGGAAGGATAATCCCTACGCTTCTCCCGTGAATTTTTACAAATTAATCATTGCAGCAAATAAATTGATTCATCACCTGTCAACAGTACATCCTGAAGTATTGGATAAAAACGCTCCCATCACCAATTTCGATCGCCTATACGGAGAAGCAATGTGCATGCGGACATGGGCCTATTTCAATGCCGTACGTATCTATGGAGAAGTTCCCTATATTCATGAAAGCCTGTACACAGTTGAGGAAATTGAGGCCTATATCAATTCTTCCTCCGAGTACGTTGTTTCCGAATATATCAATTTTGCTCCGGATGGCTATTATAATGATACGATCAGGGATACAACCATCGTCATTGAAAAAAGATTCATGAATGAAAAGAATGTGATCCTGACGTTTACTGATCAGCTTGAAAATAATATAAAAGCTGTTGGCATTAATCATAGTCTCAACAACGGGGACGATACCTGGCAGGTGACCGTTTGGAATGATTACGCAAGACATGCCCTGCTGGGACAGATGTACATGTTTGATCAGAATTATAGCATGGCTGTCGAACATTTTGATCACATCATGTATAATAACACGTCTGAAACATCCAATATTTTGTTTGGTCTTGATAATAAATTCGCCAAAGCCAAATGGCGAAATATATTTACAAGTCTGGATCCCTGCGAACATATCTATATGATCTGGTTCGGAAAATCCTATAAACAAACCAATGGATTACAGAAGATGATGGGTGTGACTCCAAATGATTACATGGTAAAACCTACCGCAGCATCTATTCAAAATTGGGAATCCATATGGAACAACCCGGTCTATTATAAGGATTTTTCCAATCCTTTAAAATCCAGGGTCATTGAGCCCGGAATTCCGGGTGATTTCTACAGGGGTTATGGTGTCTCCTATCAGTATTTCAGAGATGGTATTGAACTGACTTCGGACGATGTTCAGGATATGTTGCTGAAAAAGATGGATGGCAATATTGTCGAAGTTCAGTTACTGATGGAACGTGTGGATGCCGTGGCAACGAAATATGAAATCAACAAGGATCCATTTGCACAGGATGCCAACTATACTGTATTTCGGGCAGCAGGTATACATCTCTATGCTGCAGAAATCTATGCTGTATGGAAACATATTTACGGTGGACTAACCACTACTCCGCGTATCCGCATGAATACAAGTCTGAACATCCTGAATGATGGTAGTTATAACAGCAATACCAGTCAACTGGGAGTAAGAGGACGTGTTGGATTCGCCGATGGTGATGAGGCTGTGAATATCGATAATATTGTTTATATCCATGATCCAGTAAGCAATCAGATCACAGGATATATAGATTTTACCAATCAGCCAGATTTGCAGATGCGCTACATGCTTGATAAGATATTACAGGAGAGAGCAATGGAAATGGCCTTTGAAGGGGAGCGTTTCTACGATTTGATACGGATCGCAAAGCGATTGGATGATCCTTCCTATCTGGCAGAAAAAGTGGCAGCCAAATTCAAGGATCCTGTAATGAGAGAAAACATTTATAATAAGCTACTGAATGAAGAAAACTGGTATGTTAATTATTTCTGACATTGCCTTCATTTGTTTGGTATACCTGTATAATTTTAAAGAATCATGAAAATATTCAGTATCAATACATACCGGATCCTTTTTCTGTTGATTGTGCTTGGACCTGTATTCCAGGGATGCCAGCGAGATATGGAGGATCTGGAAAAATATCAGCCTCAGGATTGGTTAAAAGGTAAGATATTTAGCCAGATAGAAGCTGAGGACGACCTGGCGTATTTTATTAGTTGCCTGGAAAGGATTGGCTATGATACGATTTTAAACACTTCGGGAAGTTATACAGTTTTCGCTCCTACCGACGCTGCATTTGAGTCCTTTTTCCAGGAGCATCCTGAATATAATGAAGTTGATGATATTCCTTTAGAGGAACTGGAATCGATGGTAGAGTATCAGATGATTTTCGATGCCTGGAGCATGGAACAATTTCGAATCCTGGATTACGATGGATGGGTTGATCCTGCAAACAAGTTGCAGGAACCCCGTGCCTACAAATATAAAACGATCTACAAGCCTGAAAATCGGACTTTTCTTGCTAAGTATTACGGAGGGAAATATGTTATTGCTGATGAAAATGAGTCGAACCTGACAATGGTCGCTTTTTCCAACTCCAACAAGTACAGTCCGGTTTTCTTTAGTGAGTACTTCAGT
>JAGLSB010000231.1 GCA_023135955.1 Bacteroidales bacterium
GCCGGATCTTTGCTTCAGCATAAATTTCTGAGCTGCTTTTGTGAAGTTGAAAACTGATTTTAGGTTAACTTTAATAACCATATCCCAGGTTTCTTCATCCATTCTCATCAACAATGTATCGCGTGTAATTCCAGCATTATTTACGAGAATATCGATAGACTCGAATTCTTTATGAATTTCATTAACAACTTCATCTGTCTGATTAAAGTCGCTTGCATCAGAAGCAAAGCCTTTTGCTTTAACTCCCATAGATTTCAACTCTTTTTCAAGAGATTGCATGTTTTCATCTATTTTAAGATCAGTGAAGGCAATATTTGCGCCCTCTTTTGCCATTGCTATGGCTATTTCACGACCAATACCACGAGCGGCACCAGTAATTACAGCTGTTTTCCCCTTTAATAAACTCATAATTATCTATTTTTTTTGAACATGCAAATAAAAGAAAGATATTCTAAATATCAATAAGTAGGAAAGGAATTTTTAAATCATTGTGGATTTTAGGGTTGTTGCTGGTTGCTGATTACTGGTTGTCGGATGAAAGGTCATCAATTCACGAAATCGCTTAACCTAAAGAATCTCAATAAAAGAATTTTCTAAACCGAGCAATCCAGAAGTTTCGGAAACAATACTGAACCCGACTCTTCTACAGAGAGGTATTAAGCAAGTTCAGCGAAATGTCAACAATTAACTTCCCGATCGCAAGTACGTTCCCTGAAATTGTGTCTCACTGAACCAGCAACAAGCACCCAGTACCCAGTAACCAATTATAACATAGCTATAAACAACTCACCCACTCCCCATTTACTTAACTATAATTTCAAATATCTCCGTCATTATTTCTCCTGCTTTTCCCAAAAGAAAAATATCAGTAATATCATCTGTGTACTTAGAAGTTTCGGTATTGATTTCTATAATCTTTGCTCCGTTTTTTTTTGCCAATCCGGGAATCATACTGGCAGGCATTATTTCACCGGTAGTACCAATTATTAAAAACACATCGGCTATTGAGGCCTCATGAATTGATGATGAACCGGCATGCTCAGGTATTCCCTCACCAAAAAATACAAAATCAGGCTTTAAAATACTTCCGTCATGTCTGCATTTTGGAAGTTCTTTTAAATTGAAATCCTGAGAATCAAATTTTGTTGAGCATAAGGGACAAATAAGTTTTCTGTAATTACCATGATACTCCCAAACAGTTTTGCTGCCTGCTTCCTGATGTAGATTATCTATATTTTGAGTTATGACGGACTTTATTATCCCAACCTCCTCAAGTTTGGCCAGGGCAAGGTGAGCTGGATTAGGTTTAGATTCTCCAAAAAAATCATAAAAAAGGAGTTTAATATGATCCCATGCATCCTGTGGATTCTCAAAAAAATAATTTATGTCAAGGATTTTAGGATCGTATTTGGACCAAAGACCCTCCGGTCCGCGAAAGGGTGGAATTCCACTTTCAACTGATATCCCGGCACCGGTAAATGCTGTAGTATGCTTGGAAGTTTTAAGAACCTCGGCTGCTTTTTCTAGTAGTGGATTCATTGTTTTGAAGAGTTTCGGGTTTGCTCCTTTCAGTCTCTGTTTGAGGTTTGTTCCTTTCAGTCGCTGTTTCGGGTTTGCTCCTTTCAGTCGCTGTTTGAGGTTTGCTCCTTTCAGTCGCTGTTTCGGGTTTGCTCCTTTCAGTCGCTGTTTGAGGTTTGCTCCTTTCAGTCGCTGTGTGAGGTTTGCTCCTTTCAGTCGCTGTTTAAAGTTTGAGGTCAACTTGAAACCTCTTAACTTGAAACCTGAAACCTCTTCAACCTGAAACTATTTTGTTCAACCTCAAA
>JAGLSB010000232.1 GCA_023135955.1 Bacteroidales bacterium
AAATATAGCTTACTGATCTTTCTTTCAATCGGTATGATTTATAGTTCGAATGTCAAGGCTCAAAGTGCCCTGAATTTAAAGGCCTATGGTGTATGGAGTCGTGGTGATATCAAATTTGATCCGGATGACCCAAATTATGATTATTTACTCGGAATGAGTGCAGAAGACACAAAGTGGTCAGCATTACAACCCACAGATAGTCTTAGTTATGACTGGTCCGCGATTCAAAACTCTATTGATGTAGCAGCCGAAAGAAACTCAAAAATATATATCGGCATAGGTCCAGGTCCTGAATCCCCCCTCTGGATTTATGAAAATGGAGTGCCAAAAGTATATACCATTGAATCCGGTGAAACCACACATGATAAATGGCCGTTTTATCCTTTTTACCTCGATCCTGATTATAAAAGATTTTTTCTGAATTTCATTGAAGAATTGGGGAATTTTATCTTTAATCAGCCACCCGAAAAATTTAAGACAATTGCCTTTCTACAAGTAAAAACAGGTTGTACAGGTGATGAAGTTGCTTATAAAGGCGATGTTATCGATCCTCAATATGAACTTCCTAAATCCGGGACATTATGGTCCGATTTCAGACTAATGGTCTTTGAAAAATACAGGGAAGTGTTTCTTACAGGAGAAAAGAAAGTTCCTCTCTTATTCAACGCGATAGATCCGGAGGCTTATCCTACAGAATGGAACTGGTTAATAACAAAGATAGGGGATGGATTTGGAGTAAAACAGGGAGCTTTAGTACGGGGTCATCATTTATCAAATGAGAGGATTGTTGTAGAAAGCTGGAATCCTTATTTGGTTAATCCAAAAGGATTGGCTCTGTTTTCAAGATCAGAGATGGATCAGACCTGGAAAAAACCTCTTTATCAGATTAATGTTGAATTGGGATTTTACTGGGGTGTGCTAAACGGACTTAACCAGGGATTATCAGTATGGGATCTGTCCAGCAGCGCATTGAAATTTGCAGGAGAAAACAATTCAGTTCAGAATTCATTGCGGTTTTTTAACAAATAT
>JAGLSB010000233.1 GCA_023135955.1 Bacteroidales bacterium
GTCATATTTGCCATTTGCAAAGGTGTTATTCCAAGTTCTCCTTGCCCGATAGCAAGAGAAAGGACAGTCAGAAAATTCCAGTGTCCAACTCCATAATACCTGTCATAATAAGCCGGCTCAGGCACAAAACCCTTTAGTTCTCCTGAAATATCTGTTCCCAATCTATTCCCAAATCCAAAAGACTCAACATGATTTTTCCAATTAACATAAGCAGAATCTGTTCTTCCAAATTTCTTATCTTCAAGTATTCTGCCAAGAATATTACAGAAATAAGCATTACAGGAATTTTGAATAGCACCTACCAAATCAAGAGGTGAATCATGACTATGACACCCAACATGTATCCCCCTGTAATAATATCCCAGATCACAATAAAATCCTGTTGAAGGAGAGGAAACTCCTTCCTCTAAGGAAATTAATCCATTTATAATCTTAAAAGTTGATCCGGGTGGATAACTGGCAGCTACGGCTCTGTTAAAAACAGGATTTAATGTATCGGTGGCAAGCTTGTTATAATTCGCACTTAATCCTCTTCCAACTAATAAATCAGGCGGAAAAGAAGGTGCTGAAACCAGAGACAGAATTTCCCCCGTACCCGGCTCAATGGCCACAATACTACCAGAAAAAGATCTCATTAATTTCTCCCCGTACTCCTGCAATTCATTGTCAATCGTAAGAGTAATATTCGTACCCAGAACAGACTGCTCATCAAATCTACCTGCTTCCCATTCCCCAGTAATTCTATTATGAACATCTACCATATAATACTTGTGTCCTTTTTCTCCACGCAAAACTTCCTCATAAGTCTTTTCAATACCGCTGATGCCAATATAATCACCTGAAACATAATAATCGCTGTTCTCAACATCTTTTTTACTGACCTCCCCGACATAACCAAGCACATGGGATGCAATATTCTTTGGATATTTACGGAGCGTCCTCGACTGAAGATAGAATCCATTATACAGAAAGAGTTTCTCAGAAAATACAGAACTAATTTCAGCAGGAACCTGCTTCATGAACACTGAAGGGACATAATAACTATATTCTTTGGCTTTTTTTATCCTCTCATCAAAATCCTGTCTTTCAATGCCAAGTAAACGACATAATTCAATTGTGTCAAAACTTTCCATCTGACGGGGAATTACCATAATATCATAAGCTGCCTGATTCGATACTAATAGATTTTGATTCCTGTCATAAACAAGACCCCTGGCAGGATAAATAATAACATCTCGCCGTGAATTACTTTCAGCAGATAATTTATATCTGTCATCAATTATCTGCATATAAAACAACTTTGTGATAAAAAGCAAAGCAGACAACAGAATCAGAATAATAATTATATATTTTCTGTCGACGTATGAATTCATTATTTCCTAAACACAAAAAATTGACTCAAAATAACTAAAAAGGTTGAAATCAATGTATTTAAAATAGTTCTCCATAAAATATGCAAGATATCGGAAAGTCTGAACATTTCAAGGCTGAATAAAAATAAATGGTGGACGAAAATCAGGATAATACTATACTTTGCAAACCAGCCTAATCCATAATAATATACTCGCGGGAAACTCCCTGATTCATATCCATCTCTGGGAGCAAAAGTCTGTAATATAAAAGGTCTAAAGTAAGCCATTAAAACTGTTGCCGCAGTATGAAATCCCGGATTCATCAGAAAAATATCCATACTTAAACCTAATAAGAATGCAATAATCAGCAGGGCCCAACCTGTAATTTCAAAAGGCATTAGAATAATAAAAAGGACATAAATATATGGACTAATATTCCCTCCGAGTTGTATATTTTCAAAGATCAATATCTGTACAAAGATCAGGACAATAAAACGAACTATATTTCTTAAATAAATCCTAATCATAAGAAACTTCCCTTTCCAGCTCTTTTTGCTCTTCTTGCAAGTAATTTCTGATTACCATCACATGATTTATTGTTCTAAAATTAACGAATAGTTGAATCTGGATATTATAAAAATTACCTTGTCCTTTCTGGTATCCATCTATTCTCCCAATCGGTAGATCTTTTGGGTAAATTGAAGAATAACCACTAGTTACAATGGTGTCACCTTCATTAATATTAACATGAACAGGAATCTCACTTAACTGAACATATTCCGGACTTCTTCCGTCCCAATCCAAAATGCCGAAGTAATCGTTTCCCTTTATTTTCGCACCAACCCGCGAGTTCCTGTTCAGCAATGTCTGTATTGTAGCAAAGTTATCTGAAGTTTGAATTATCATTCCTACTACACCACAACTAGAAATTACAGCCATATTTGCCTGGAGCTGATTTGATTCTCCCTTATTAATTGTAATATAGTTGTATTGTTTATTTATCGAACTGTTTACAATCTCTGCAGGTTTAAAAAAGTATCTGTCCTCATTTGAAATATCTAAGGTATCGGAAGTGAAATTTTCAGGATATGAAAGATAGACAGTAGTATTGAAGTTATTCAACTGATTTCTGAGATAAACATTTTCGCTGTTTAGTCGCTCATTCTCTTCTTGTAAAAATAAATAATCTCCTATATTAGTAAGCCGATTATTTATTGATGCAGTTATATTCCTGCTTACATTTAGGAAAAATGATTTTTGAAAGGGATTAAATTGAAAAATAAGAACAAGAGAAATCGATTCCAGGAAAAGGAATAAAAGAACAAAATAGTTTTTTACAATTAACCTGAAAAGAGTCCTCATTTTATCATTATCTCATCAGAAATGAAAATTTACCAATATTTTTTAATGCTATTCCAGTTCCCCTGGCAATTGCCTGAAGCGGATCTTCAGCTACGTGAAACGGAATATTTATTTTTTCTGAGAATCTTTTATCCAATCCCTTAAGCAGAGCCCCACCACCAGCGAGGTAGATGCCTTTCTGAACGATATCAGCATATAATTCAGGAGGTGTTTGTTCCAGAACAGATAAAATTGCAGTTTCAATTTTAGATATAGACTTATCGAGGCAATGTGCAATTTCCTGATATGAAATTGGAATTTCAATAGGCATTGCTGTCATTAAGTTCGGACCTCTGACACCAAAATCAGTGGGCGGATTCTCAAGGTCAGAAAGCGCTGAACCAACAGATATTTTAATCTCCTCTGCTGTTCGTTCACCGATTTTAATATTATGTTGATGTCTCATATACGCCTGAATATCAGCAGTAAATCCATCTCCTGCTACCCTAAGAGACTCGTTGCAAACTATGCCACCAAGAGCAATAACAGCTATTTCTGTTGTTCCACCTCCAATATCAACAACCATATTTCCAATTGGAGCTTCTACATCAATCCCAATCCCGATTGCCGCTGCCATCGGTTCATATATCATATAAACATCGCGCCCACCAGCATGTTCTGAGGAATCTCTAACAGCCCTTCGCTCAACTTCTGTACAACCTGAAGGTATGCATACTACCATTTTCAATGAAGGAGTAAAAAAGCGATTCCCCCTATTGATCAACTTAATCATTTCCCTGATCATCAGCTCAGCTGCATCAAAATCCGCAATTACCCCATCGCGCAATGGGCGAATAGTTATTATATTTTCATGGGTTTTCCCATGCATTTGTCTTGCCTTGTCCCCTATTGCTATTAATTTCCCTGTTTTCTGGTCAATAGCTACAATGGAAGGCTCGTTCACAACTACCTTGTCATTGTAAATAATAATGGTATTGGCTGTACCTAAATCTATCGCTAATTCTTGCTGAAACGAAAACAAACCCATATTCTCTAATGTTTAAAATGTCTAATTCCAGTAAATACCATACTCATCTTGTTTGCATTGCAATAATCAATCGAATCCTTATCTTTTATCGAACCTCCAGGTTGAATAACGGAAGAAATTCCAGCTTTATTAGCGATTTCAACTGAATCGGCGAATGGAAAGAAAGCATCTGATGCCATAACCGATCCAACAAGACTAATTTCAAAATTTTTTGCTTTTTCAATGGCCTGTTTCAGAGCATCTACTCTTGAAGTTTGGCCAACACCACTTGCACATAATTGCTTATTTTTTACAAGTACAATTGTATTAGATTTAGTATGCTTAACTATTTTATTTGCAAATAAAAGATCCTGAATTGTATTTTCATCTGGACTTAAATCTGTTACTGAATTTAAATCATTAATTGATTCTGAATAAACGTCTTTATCCTGAACAAGGGCTCCATTTAATACTGTTCTAGTGGTTCTGTCTTTGAAATCAGCAGATTTTTGTATCAGTACAATCCTATTTTTCTTTTGTTTTAATAGTTCTAATGCTTTCTTATCATAAGAGGGGGCAATTATTACTTCATAAAATATTTTATTAACCTCTGTGGCTGTTTTTTCATCAACCTGTACATTTGTAACCAATATTCCGCCAAATGCTGATACCGGATCTCCGGCTAGTGCATCATTCCATGCATCAATTAATTCAGGTCTGCTTGCAATACCGCATGCATTGTTATGTTTCAAGATGGCAAAAGTAGTTTCTTCAAATTCACCCATGAGATGAACAGCCGCATCTATATCGAGTAAATTGTTATAAGAAATCTCTTTCCCATGAAGCTTTTCGAATATTTCATCAAAATTGCCGTAAAAATATCCTTCCTGATGCGGATTCTCCCCATATCTTAATTTCTTACCCGGAAATACAGATTCTTTCAATGCCGTCAAACTTTCAGCATCAAAATAATTGAAAATCATAGAATCGTAATGTGAAGAAATTTGGAAAGCAGCAGTTGCAAATTTTCTACGGTCTGCTATTTCGGTGCTTCCTTCTTTTTCAATCAGTAACTGATTAAGCTCTTCATACTGATCTCGGGAAGAAACAACCAAAACATCTTTAAAATTCTTAGCTGCCGCACGAATTAATGAAATTCCACCTATATCAATCTTTTCAATAATTGAAGCCTCGTCAGCTCCTGATTTTACCGTTTCTTCAAAAGGGTATAGATCAACAATCACAAGATCCATCTCAGGAATCTCATACTCTATTACTTGCTTTTTATCAGATTCATCATCTCTTCTGGATAATATTCCACCAAAAACTTTTGGATGAAGTGTCTTAACTCTTCCTCCCAAAATTGATGGATAACCAGTAAGATCCTCAACAGCTGTAACTTTCACTCCAAGATCCTCGATAAATGATTTGGTTCCTCCTGTTGAATAGATTTTTACATCCTTTTTTATCAGTCCTCTTACAACTTCTTCCAGATTTTCTTTATGATAGACAGAAATAAGAGCTGAATTTATCTTTTTTTTAGTATTCATTTATAAGAATTAATAAAGGTGGACAAAATTATTAAATATGGTAAAAATAGAGTAATTTCGAAATGATAAAATCATTAATAAAATTATACAAAGGAAGTAGTTTCCAATGAATTAAAGAAAGTTTTCTTAAAATATTTTCCAACCATGCTTAAACTCCTAAGACTCAGTATAGAAAGTATGTTTTTTGCCCTCCAGGCTGTAGTTGTAAACAGGCTACGTACATTACTATCCTTGTTGGGCATAACCATAGGCATATTTGCTATTATTGCAGTGTTTACTATTGTTGATTCGCTTGAAATGAATATTCGAGAAAGTCTATCATCTTTGGGATCTGATATTATTTACATAGAAAAATGGCCATGGACAGAGGAAGGCGGGGGAGAGTTTAAGTGGTGGCAGTACGTTAACAGACCTTTACCAAACATTCAAGAGTACGCTCTGCTAAAAACCCGTCTTACAAAAGCTGAGGAAATTGCATTTATAATTTCGACTTCAACTTCTGTTCAATACAAAGACAATCTGATCGATAACATAAATTTCGTAGGGGTTTCATCGGGTTTTGACGATATTAGAAATTTTGATATTCAAAAAGGTCGTTATTTTTCAGATTTTGAATTGAATTCCGGGAAAAACATTTGTGTCGTGGGTCACGAAATTGCTAATAAATTGTTCGAAAATATAGATCCACTTGGAAAAGTCATTACCATAAGAGGTCATAAAACAAGAATTGTAGGGGTGTTTAAAAAAGAAGGGAAAGATACTTTTGGTGACTCTTTTGATGAAAATGTAATGGTACCAGTAAATCACGTTCGAAATGTTATTAATATTAGGAGTGAGTCTTTGCATCCTATGATATGGGTTAAAGCAGCAGAAAATATCAGCACCGCTGAACTAATGGGAGAGATTAGAATGAATCTTAGAAATATTCGTCGCCTAAAACCAAAGGCAGAAGATAATTTCGCGCTTAATCAAACCAGCATGCTAAACAATCAACTCGATGATTTTTTTGGCGTATTGAATGTTGCAGGATGGTTTATCGGGATATTTTCATTATTAGTAGGGGGCTTTGGAATAGCAAATATCATGTTTGTATCAGTAAAAGAAAGAACTAAGATGATTGGTGTTCAGAAAGCCCTTGGTGCTAAGAAGTATTTTATTATTGAACAGTTCATCTTTGAATCTGTACTTTTGGCCATTATGGGTGGTTTCGTTGGCCTTCTTTTTGTTTATGTAGGTACAGCCATTATAAATACAGTATCAGATTTTACAGTCACTTTAACGGTGAGTAATATTATTATGGGTTTAAGCATTTCATCTGTGATAGGTTTAATTTCAGGACTAGCACCTGCATATTCAGCTGCAAAGTTAGACCCGGTGATAGCGATAAATTCAACTTTCTAGGGATGGAAGGGGTTGCTGGTTGCTCTACATAACACCATACAATAAACGTCCAACCAGAAAATAGATAAACAGACCCATGATGTCATTCATGGTAGTGATGAAAGGACCGGTTGCCAATGCTGGATCAATTTTAACTTTATTGAGGACAAGGGGAATTAATGTGCCAAAAAAGGCGGCGAAAAGTATTACAATTAACAATGAGATACTTACTGTGAAAGTAAGTGCAAGTGAATCTGAGAAATAATAATTATATCCAAAGAGCAGGACAGCAAGAATTCCTCCATTTAAGAATCCTACTAATAATTCTTTAAGCAATTTAGAAATTGTACTCTCTAGTCCAAGAGTATTATTTGCAATACTTTGAACAACAATTGCTGAGGACTGGATTCCTACATTTCCTGCCATTGCAGCTATAAGTGGAATAAAGAAGGCCATTTTAGGATTAATTTTCAGATCCATTTCGAATTGTCCTATTACAAGAGCTACCAGTACACCTCCAAATAGACCAATCATTAACCAGGGAAGACGAGCCCGGGTAAGCAGCCATGCAGAATCGGAATGCTCAACGTCCTCTGTAATACCAGATGCAAGCTGATAATCTTTTTCAGCTTCTTCATGTATTACATCCATTACGTCATCAATAGTAATTCTTCCCATAAGGCGTCCAATAGCATCAATTACGGGAAGACTTACAAGGTCATATTTCCTCATTATATTAGCTACGTCTTCATCGTTTGTATCAGTATGAACTGATATAACATCAGGATTATAAAGATTATTAATTTTCTGACTTGAAGATGCCAAAACCAACTTCTTAAGAGATAATGTTCCTTTCAGGATTTTAGTATCATCTACAACATATACGTAAAACACCTCATCAACATTTTCTGCTTGCTTGCGCATTTCCTTTAATGCTGTAAGAATAGTCCAGTTTTTATTAACTGTGATCATCTCCTTAGCCATGAGACCACCAGCAGTGTCTTCATCATAGCTTAGAAGATCAACAATATCTCCAGCCTGATCAACATCCTCTATAAATTGCAGTACCTCTTCTTTTTTCGCTTCAGGTAGGTCAGCAAGAACGTCAGCAGCATCATCAGAATCCATTTCGTTGATAAACTGGGTGGCAATGGTTTCCGAAGGCAAGACCTTCAAAAATTTACCCCTGTCATCATCCTCAAGCTCAGCAAGTACATCTGCGGCTTTTTCACCCTCTAGTAACAGATACAAAAATTTGGCACTTTCAATATCAATTTCAGTGTATATTTCAGCAATATCAGCAGCATGAAGTTTATTGAGCATTTCAATAGCCAACTTCTCATCTTTAGCTGAAATTACCTTCTGCAATTCGGATAAATATTCT
>JAGLSB010000234.1 GCA_023135955.1 Bacteroidales bacterium
TCCCCACCCAAGATACAAGAGGTTCTTTCCAGACTACAGACATATCTTTTATGATTTTGCACTCTATTGCTAATACATAGAGCATATTTAAAATGCAATATGTATATCATATTTTTTTCTGATAAGAGTTTGCAAAACATCATAAAAGACATTCTATGCTTAATAAAATCATTCGTTTTTTCCTTGAGAATAAATTAGTCACTTTTTTAGTGCTAATCATTTTCATCAGTTGGGGGATTATCAACTCCCCATTTGGTTGGGATACAGGAATTCTTCCTTCTGATCCTGTACCTGTTGATGCTATTCCGGATATTGGCGAAAATCAGCAAATCGTTTATACCGAGTGGACTGGTAGATCGCCACAAGATATAGAGGATCAGATATCATATCCCTTAACCACTTCTTTACTTGGGATTCCAGGCGTAAAAACCATTCGAAGTAATTCCATCTTTGGTGTTTCCAGTATCTATATCATTTTTGAAGAGGATGTGGAATTTTATTGGAGTCGAACCAGAATTCTGGAGAAACTTAACTCCTTACCCACCGGCACTCTTCCTGAAGATGTTTCTCCTGCATTAGGTCCAGATGCTACTGCTCTGGGACAAATTTACTGGTACACACTTGAAGGCAGAGATAAAGATGGGAATCCTTCTGGAGGATGGGATCCACATGAGTTACGTACAATCCAGGATTTCTATGTTCGTTATTCTTTAACATCTGCAAAAGGTGTTGCGGAAGTAGGTTCTATTGGTGGTTTCGTAAAGGAATACCAGGTTGATATCGATCCCAATGCAATGAAAGCACATAGAGTAAATGTTGCTCAAATAATGGCAGCAGTTAAAAACTCTAATCTCGATGTAGGAGCACGTACCATTGAATTTAATCGGGTTGAATATTTAGTCAGGGCAATAGGTTATATAAAAAGTCTTGAAGACCTGGAAAAATCTGTTGTGCTCGTAAGGGATAATGTGCCAATACGAATCAAAGATGTTGCAAAAGTTAATTTCGGACCGGCTACACGTCGGGGTGGATTAGATAAGGGAGGGTCAGAAGCTGTAGGTGGCGTTGTAGTTGCCCGATTTGGAGCTAATCCTTTACAGACTATTGAAAATGTCAGAGAAAAAATAGAGGAAATAAATCCTGGGTTACCATCAAAGACTTTAGAAGATGGTACTGTTTCAAAAGTTACTTTGGTGCCATTTTATGATCGAACCGCTCTTATTAAAGAAACCATTGGCACACTGGAAGAAGCAATTTCATTAGAACTGCTTATCAGTATTTTGGTAGTTATCGTTTTGGTTTTAAACCTGAGAGCCGCCTTTCTTATTTCAATTTTACTTCCGATAGGAGTACTTATTACATTTATTGCAATGCGTAGATTTGGTGTAGATGCTAATATTGTAGCTCTTTCAGGAATTGCTATTGCAATTGGAGTAATGGTTGATGTGGGAGTTGTCTTTACTGAAAACATTATCCGACATACGGAGTTGCCGCAGAATATTGGAGCCAGAGGAAAAAGGCTCTTGAATATTATATATGAAGCTACAATTGAAGTGGCCGGTGCTGTGATAACTGCATTGGCAACAACAATTATTAGCTTTCTACCGGTTTTTGCTATGGAGGCAGCAGAGGGTAAATTGTTTAAACCTCTTGCATATACAAAAACTTTTACCATGCTGGCAGCATTAATAGTAGGCCTGATAGTTATTCCTGCACTCGCACATGTCGTATTTTCGATTCGATTTGATAAAAACAAGTATAAAAAGCTTTGGAATATTGTTCTTATTTTGACTGGTTTGATACTATCTTTTGCAACCGGATTCTATATTGCATTAGCAATTTCTGCTTATGGTTTGAATGGCTTCTTTTCTGATAAATGGAATGAGTTAAAGAAATCGTGGATAAACCTTATCAATATAGCCATCACAGTTGTTGTAGTTGTTTTCTTTCTTACAAAAGCATGGATGCCTCTGGGAGCTCAGAATTCCCAATTTTCTAACTTCCTCTTTGTTATAGCTATTATCGCAGTTGTTTTGGGTGCTTTATCTATGGTCGTATTTTTCTATACGCGAATATTAAATTGGTGTTTAGATAATAAATGGAAATTTCTAGCTGTTCCAATTTTGATAGTAGTTTTTGGGATTTCCACATGGCAGGGATTTGATAAGATATTTGGATTTTTGCCGCAATTTATCCAAAACACAGCTGTTTATAAAAGTTTAGACTCATCAATACCTGGTATAGGAAAAGAGTTTATGCCTTCGCTCGATGAAGGATCATTCCTCCTAATGCCTACAACCATGCCCCACTCAGGTATAGAGGAAAACATTGAGGTAATAGGTATTCTGGATAGAAAAATCAATTCTATTCCTGAGGTTGAAACTGTAGTTGGAAAATGGGGACGTGTGAATTCAGCCCTCGACCCTGCTCCTACCTCAATGTTCGAGAATGTAATTAATTATAAATCTGAATATATTCTTAACGAGTCTGGTCACCGTATACGATTTAAAGTAGATAATAATAATGCTTTTGTACTTACAAACGGTGGCGTATACAATCAAAAAGAAGAAGGTTTCAGACTTATTGAAAAAGAAAACCTTATTGAAGATAAGAAGGGAAAGTACTTTCGTCAATGGCGCGATAAAATTCAAACCCCAAATGATATATGGAATGAGATAATCAGGGAAGCCGCCATACCCGGTTTAACCTCAGCTCCAAGATTACAACCTATACAA
>JAGLSB010000235.1 GCA_023135955.1 Bacteroidales bacterium
ACTCCTCCATGGGGAGATCCGAGTCAGGGCTGGGGAAGAGGGAAACGACCCGCCATTACCATGTCCTTTCATGCGGCAGAAGTATATTGCGAATGGCTAAGCATGAAAACCGGAAAAAAATACCGTCTTCCAACTGAGGCAGAATGGGAATATGCTGCAAGGGCTGGGACAACAGGTCCTTACTTCTTTGATGGAGATGTTGGGGATTATAATACTGAGGGAATTTTGAAAAAAGTTTTCGGTGTTGATACTTCAACGATCAACACTTATGCAATCTATAAAGAGAACAGTATGGGGAAATCGCAAGAGTCTGAAATGGTGTTACCAAATACTTATGGATTAAAAAATATGTCGGGAAATGTAGCAGAATTTTGTCAAGACTATTATAATGCCGATATTTATAAATCTTATTCCGGCTCAATCGACCCAAAAGGGCCAACAACCGGGGAAGAACATGTTGTTAGGGGAGGAGCGTTTAATGCGGCTCCAAAAAATTTAAGGTTGGCAGACAGGAATTATACAAAATCCAAAGCTTGGTTAAAAACTGATCCTCAGATGCCAAAATCAATATGGTGGTATTCCGATGCTATTCATGTTGGATTCCGGGTTGTTTGTGAATATTAAAAATGAAATATTAACTAATCAATTAATAATTGCCATGACAAAAAAAACAAAATCCTTAAACAGAAGAGAATTCTTTGGAAACGCTGCTACTATTGGAGCATTTGGAGCGATTGGCATGGGTGCGATTTTAAGCTCTTGTGCTGGTGAAAAAAATGAAACACCTCCCGGATTACCCCCAATGCTTAAAAGAGCTCCTGAAGGAAAACCACTAAAAGCAGGAATAATAGGATGTGGTGGCCGCGGAACAGGTGCCGCTCTTAATTTTCTAAATGCCGGAGATGGACTAAGTGTTGTTGCACTTGCCGATATGTTTGAAGACCGTATTGCACAATGCAGAAAGAAAATACAAGAGGAAAAACAGGTTGAAGTAGCAGATGAAATGTGCTTTCATGGATTTGACGCCTATAAAAAAGTTATTGAACAAGATATTGATGTTGTTATCATTGCAACACCTCCTTATTTCCGTCCTGATCAATTTAAAGCCGCAGTAGAAGCCCGCAAACACGTGTTTATGGAAAAACCTATTGCTGTTGATCCTGTTGGAGCCCGTTCAATAATTGCTTCAGCAAAAAAAGCAGACACTATTGGATTAACTGTAGTAACAGGAACACAAAGAAGACATCAGCACGATTATATTGAAACTTATAAAAAGGTTTATAATGGTGCCATTGGCGACATCGTTTCTGCTAATGTATATTGGAATCAGTCAAAACTTTGGCATCGTGATCG
>JAGLSB010000236.1 GCA_023135955.1 Bacteroidales bacterium
AGTTAATGTCATATTTGAATATGCACCTGAATCATCAAAGGATAATTCTGCATTTGATTTTGGTTTTATAGTTCAGTCGGGAGATAAGAAAGGTTTCATTGGGTTTGAGTGCAAATACACAGATACATTCAGCTATTACCGACCAAAAACAAGCATCTATTACGGGGATGAGCAAGACAAGAACTACCAAAAATATCACAAGATATACTCTGAGAATTCAGATAGATTTCCTGATGAATATCATACCTATATACAAGATAAGAATTACAACCAGTTATTCAGGAATGAATTACTTGGATGTTTAGCTAAGGAAGAATTCGATTTCGTGTACACAGGATTGTTCTGTCATCAAGATGATGAAAAAACTGTAGAAGCAGGTAAAGAATTCCAAATGAAGATAGGGAATGGGAACGATGATTTCATTGTATTGACCTATGCTGATTATATTGAAAGAATACAAAAACTTGATCTTACGTGGGACCAGAGGGAATTAGTGATGATGTTATGGGGTAGGTATTGTGGGGTTAAATTAAGTGAGGAATTGACTAAATAGTTGTTAAATATGAATATTGATAACTCAAATAGAGAAAGCATTGAATTCAATTGCGGAAGGATTAATTTATGAAAAAAATAAGCTGTACTATAAATCAATTAAGAAATTATTTCATGGAGAAAATTGTACATGAAGAATGAACTTCTGATTTCTAAATCATATTTCGGAGTGTCCTTTTTGAGTGTCTTTTTGCGTCAAAATGCTACTTTTTGTTATTCTCCTCATTTGTTATATACTTGATTTCCAGCGGGTATGTGACACTAGTAATCTCCCTGGCAGTCAGGAGGTCACCGGTTCGACTCCGGTATGCTCCACTCTATGAATGAGAGAGTTGTAATTTAATTATTACAGCTCTTTTTTTGTTTGTGTACACAAATATGCACACAAACTACTAGTTCTCATTTCTATCTATCCCAATTTCAATGTTGTTGAGTTTATATTCTATTTTTGACACTTCTTCTCTGATTTTAAAAGAATCCAACCCTTTTGCACACATTTGCTACTTTTCGTAACTCTGAAACAAATAACACTAATAAATTCACAAATATTGACTAAATTTGTGAAATAACACATCGACATGTAGAGATGCAAAGCGTTGAATATAAAATAGAAAAGACCATAAAATCTAAACCTAAAGGTAGTTTATTGTTTCCTGAAGATTTCAGCCATAGAGGGTCAGCTGAGTCTGTGCGCAAAGCATTACAAAATCTAAAGGAAAAAGGAATCATAAAATCGGTAGCTCATGGCATTTATGTACGTCCAGTCATTGATGAATATATTGGCGAGGTTCTTCCAACTGCAGAAGAAGTAGCCAAAGCTATTGCAAAACGAGATAGAATTAAAATAGTCCCTACTGGTGCATATGCTTTGCACGCCTTGGGGCTAAGCACACAAATACCTTTAAAACTTGTTTTTCTAACAGATGGTGCTCCGCGCACTATAACGGTTGGCAAAAGAACAATTAAGCTAAAAAAAACAACCCCACGAAACCTTAAAACGAAAGGGGAAATTAGTTCTCTGGTAATACAGGCATTACGTGAAATTAGTAAAGATAATGCCACGGAAGAAGAATTGAAGAAAATAATTGAGCTATTACAACAGGAGAAACAATCAGACTTAAAACATGACATGTCCTTGGCTCCCGAGTGGATAAAAAAAATAATGAAACAAGCTGTCTATGATTAGATTATACAAGATACCTGACGAGACAAAAAAGCGTATATATAAGAATGCCGGGGAGAAAAATAATCTACCACCCTATGCTATAGAGAAAGATTGGTGGGTTGTTCAAACATTATCAATTCTATATAATACAAAAATAGGAGAACATCTGGTTTTTAAGGGGGGGACTTCTCTGAGCAAAGCTTGGGATGTAATTGAAAGATTCTCCGAGGATATTGACATGTCTGTTGATAGGACATTTTTTGGATTCGAAGGTGAATTGGGCAAAAGTCAAAGAACCAAATTAAGAAAGACAGCCAACAAATATCTTACAGAAGTTTTGTTTCCGGAACTAAAAGAAGCTTTTAAAAAAGCAGGCTTGAAGGATGTGAAAATTGAATTGGAAGAAATAAAGTCAAGTGATCAGGATCCTGTAATCATTAGCGTTTACTATCTCACTCTTATTGAATCACCGGGCTACATTCAACCAAGAGTGCAAATCGAAATTGGATGCCGTTCTTTAAGAGAACCATTTGAAAACAGGTCGATATTATCATTGATAGATTCGTCTTATCCCAAAGCAAACTTTAAGCAGGAATCAATTCAAATACCTACGGTATTGCCGGAACGCACTTTCCTGGAAAAGATATTTCTATTACACGAAGAATTTCAGAGACCAAAAGAGAAAATCCGGGTCGATAGAATGAGCAGGCATTTGTACGATATTTACCAGATATCAAAAACAGCCATAGTAGAAAAAGCTCTTGAAGAAAAAGACCTTTATGAAACAATTGTGAAACATCGTTATAATTACACTCGAATAGGAGGTGTGGATTATAATTTACATCAACCTCAAACGATTGACTTTTTGCCATCGAAAGAATTGGCGGCTGCTTGGAAAACTGACTATAATAAGATGCAAGAGCAGATGATCTATGGGGATTCTCCAAAATTTGAGGATTTGATTGAATCCCTGACCCAGCTGAAAGGAAAAATAAACCCTGTCGATTGGAAGATGGATGCTGTATTTCCAACAGTTAGTAAATAAGTAGAAATGAATGAGTTTGGTTAAGTTATTCGAAAAGGTTTAATTGTGTGAAAAACAGCGTCCTTTTCCAGTGTCCTTTTGCACCATTTTGTTACTTTTTGTGATCCTATGTATTTGTTATATATCTGATTTCCAGCGGGTATGTAACACTAATAATTTCCCTGGCAGTCAGGAGGTCACCGGTTCGACTCCGGTATGCTCCACGCTATGAATGAGGGAGTTGTAATTTAAGTATTACAACTCTCTTTTTGTTTGTGTACACAAATGAGCACAGCTTTCATCCCAGATACAGAATACCAATAGCACACCGTGAACAAAAAGCCATGGCATTTAAGTATGCTTAGAACTAATTCATTGTATTAGATTCCGATGTAAACCCTGCCAAAAAGATGCAGGAGATAGCTAACTTCAAAGCTTATTGACTACAACTTTATATTTTGGGTCTTCTAAAACATTAACGTCAATTATTCTATCTGCATTTTTGAGCAACTTTTGACAATCAAGACTTAAATGACGTAATTGGATATTTTTACCTGCTTTGTGATATCGTTCTGTAATTTTATTCAGTGCTTCAATAGCTGACATATCAACCACTCTACTTTCTTTAAAATCAATAATTACTTCTAATGGGTCGTTTAGTATATCGAACTTTTCGTTAAATACAGTTACCGAACCAAAAAATAAAGGACCATAAATTTCATAATGTTTTACACCGTGTTCATCAATTGATTTTCTTGCTCTAATACGTTTTGCATTATCCCAGGCAAAAACCAATGCAGATATAATGACTCCAATAATTACTGCTAATGCCAAATTATGCAATACAACGGTTACAAGCGTTACTACAACCATAACAAAAATATCCGATTTTGGCATTTTATTAAAGGTTTTTAAACTGGCCCATTCAAAAGTTCCAATCGCAACCATAATCATTAATCCTGTAAGTGCAGCCATTGGTAATTGCTCTATTAGACCAGCACCGAACATTATAAATATTAATAAAGCTACTGCTGCAACAATACCCGATAGTCGTGCTCTTGCTCCATTTGAAATATTAATAAGACTTTGACCTATCATTGCACAACCACCCATACCGGAAAACACACCTGATGCAATATTCGCAACACCCTGGGCAACAGCTTCTTTATTCCCGCTACCCCGAGTTTCAGTAATCTCGTCAATAATGTTTAAAGTCAATAAACTTTCAATTAATCCAACACCCGCCACAATTGCAGCATAAGGAAATATTAAGGTCAAGGTTTCAAAATTAATTGGCACCCTTGGTAAGTGAAAAGGTGGAAAACCGCCTTGAATGGAAGCAATATCACCTACTGTTTTTGTATCTATGCCAAATCCTACAACAATTCCAAAAACAAGCAAAATAGCTACTAAAGAGGCAGGAATGGCTTTAGTTAGCTTTGGCAATGCCCAAATTATCAGCATCGTCAATAAAACCAAACCAAGCAAAATATATAAAGATTGTCCTGTTAACCAATTACCACTTGAATCTTTGAATTGGTCTGATTGCGACATAAAAATGATAATTGCCAAACCATTTACAAATCCGAAAATTACAGGATGTGGTACTAGTCGCATAAATTTACCCAATTTAAACACACCTGCTAACAATTGTATTAAACCTGATAAAACTACTGTGGCAAATACGTACTCAGGACCATGAGAAACAGCCAACGCTACTATTACTACGGCAACCGCACCGGTAGCACCTGAAATCATTCCAGGTCGTCCACCTAAAATGGACGTAACAAGTCCCATAACAAAAGCAGCATAAAGCCCTGTTAATGGAGATAATCCAGCAATTATTGCAAAAGCTATTGCTTCAGGAACAAGCGCCATAGCCACTGTAAGTCCTGATAATAATTCAATTTTATAATCTACTTTTTGTTTAAAATCTAATAATTTTAAATATTTCTTCATAATAGTATTTGTTCAAGTGCTTTATTC
>JAGLSB010000237.1 GCA_023135955.1 Bacteroidales bacterium
GTAAAACCATTACCATCAAGTGAAATATCATAAGTATTCCCACCTCCGAGACTAAAACCATCATCATCAGTAAGGGTCCAATATCCTTCATTAAAAGTGTTAAATATGTTAGTGCCACCATCATCCAAAGGCAACCCTCCATTCCCCGGAACTGAAATATCAAAACTTGCCGATAATGTCCCACCTGAGCCATAGGCATTTAATGTGATACTTAATCCCTGATAATTGTTATTAGCCCCAACAGGAAAAAGAAAAGGCCCGTTAGAATCAACCCATCTTTTAAATGTCCCATCAATTAACCCAGATGTATAGTTCAGTGTACCTTCAGAAATTAAATTTGTTCCTAGTGAAATAGTTCCCGGAGATGCTATAATCTCTCCATCTGTCATCGTTAAAGTTGAAGAAACAGATGCATCATTATTCAGAGTTAGCCCTCCTCCGGTTTTATTAATTAAAAAATCATAAAATGTTTCTCCTGACCCATTCGAAATTTGCTGATCAGACGTGCCTGAGAATGTAACTTGCCCTGTCCCTTCATCAAAAGTTGCACTATTATCCCAATTTCCTTTAATTTCAATATTAAAGTTATTGGTAGCGAGTGAACCTGAGCCTATTGTCAGATCTCCATTTAAAATAAGATCTGCAGGCATTGTCTTAATCCCAGATCCAGATATTGTAAGATTAGTATAAGAAGAAGCATTTGGAAGTTTTATACTCTGATCTCCAACCTGAAAATATTCGACAGTATTATTGGAAGATGAAGCATCTAATTCTCCAGTGGTAAGCAGAGCATCACTTATTCCAATGTAAGAACTGGCTTGATTAGTCCAGATTGCTGTTGCGTCATCGCCGGTAAGTGTACCGTAAAACTCAATGGATCCTTCGTTCTGAACCTCCACTCCTGCCGAAATAACGGAACCACCATAAATTTGAAGATCCGCCGAGGATATTATAGTTGCATTAGAATTAAATATAACACTACTTAAATCCTTGTTAATACTAATACTTCCTGATCCTCCAAGTGAGGATCCCGAAAATGTTAAATCTACAGCAGCATTGGAAGATGTATAAGCTCCATCAACAACAAAATTTCCATCTATAGTTAAACTTCTGTTATCTGCATCAAGAATACCTCCAGCCTGAATTGTAATATCGTTAATGGTTACAGTCCCAAAAAGAGTTACTGTTGTTCCTGAGGCTATTATAACATTATCGGTGGCAGTAGGAACAGAACCTTGATCCCATGTTGCGTTTCTATCCCATCTATCGCTAGAAATTGATGTAAAAGTTGTTTGTCCATTTAACAAAAAAGTTAAACCAACCAAAAACAGACTGATTATAAAAATCCTGAAAGATCGGACTTTTGAATGTCTCTGATTAAAATAAGTATCTGATATGTATAATAAATTAGACAATGTCCTTCTTAAAAAATACAATTATTTAAGCCAAAATATTTTGGCCAAAATTGAAATTGAAAAAACCGCCTTTAAATCTATTGGAAATAGCTATTAGATCGATACAAATAAAGCTATACAAAACCTGTAACAACAACCTAGCAATATTGCCTTGTTGAGCACTATTATTTCTTCTGTTAAACACAATAAATTATCCCGACTTAAAAGTAGCAAATTCTACTATATTATTATTACTCTTTTAACGATTTATTAACAATAAGGTTACAGTAAATCAGAAATTTACATTACATATTTTTTACAATATTCATTAATATATATAAAAGTTAAGTTTATCCTTAAAAAACCTTAATTCGTCAACTATCCTTTCAGATATATATTTAATAAATATAAATGATTCAACTATTTTTTTAATATTCTATCATGTCTAAGACCTTATTTATGATAGATGGTTGCAGAAAAAGATATAATTATTAAGAGGCGGTTGGCGGTTGGCGGTTAGTGGTTGGCTGTTTGCGGTTGGCTAATTCTTGCTAATAGCTAATGGCTAAAAGCTAATGGCTAAAAGCTAAAACAATCACATCTTCCACAGCGGCA
>JAGLSB010000238.1 GCA_023135955.1 Bacteroidales bacterium
GATGAGAACAGAGTATATTCTCCATTGTTAGTGAATGAACCAGAAAATCTAATTTTTCCTGTTATTCTTCCCTTAAGATCGAACAATATTTCTTCCTTCCCACTTTCAATATTTGTGGCATAAAGTTTCCCCTCATCAAAATAGCAAACCTGTTGTCCATCTGGATGAACAGTATAATCATCATCGTGAATTAACCTTCCCTCCGGAGATAAAACAGTATAGTTTCCTGTATTCAAATCTACTCGATAAAGCTTCCAGTCACCGGATCGCACTGAAGAATAAATGAAATACTTATCATCACCGGAAAATGCCTGGCGTTCAAAGTAACATGCAACGCTGGCAGAATCGTGGTTTGTTAATTGCCATACTTCCACGCCGGTTCTGGCATCAGTGGTTTTAATCCACTCGGGAGGATAATTGATAGAATCCGACTCATTACAAGCCAATAAAAAAGAGAGAATTAGGAAGAACATAAAAAAGTTAACATTTTTTCTATTGTAATTGCTCATCTTCTAATATATTATTTGTATAATCCATTCCGTTTATTTGAATATTTTCAACTTTCAGGCTCCCAACATTCTCAGTTTTAAATGCTGATGTGGCATTGTTAACCGTCACATTTTTAATGTTAATATTTTGAAGAGGTTTTTCTTCTGAACCAATTAAGGAAATACCATATTCTTCTGCATTTTCACAAACTATGTTTTCAATAAACACATTCCTGAATTGTGGAGGATGACCTTCTCCTTCATTTTTATAGTTTGAATCTATCAGAATTGCGGATCTGGCATTTTGAAACTCGATATTTCTGACATAAATATTTTCCACGATTCCACCTCTGTCTTTGTTTCCTTTCAAATAAATACCATAAACAACATCTCCTGCAAATCCGCAATCTTCAATAAAAATATTATTTACACCTCCCGACATCTCACTTCCAACTGCAAAAGAGTTTAGCCCTTTAAAATTGCAGTTTCTGATAATGATATTTTTAGATTCACGCTTTAGTGTTCGCGCTTCCAAATCTCTTCCTGATTTAATAGCAATATTGTCATCCATATTACTAAACTCAATATTCTCAATAAGAACATTCTCACATGATTCTGCATCTATTCCATCATTATTAGGATTTTGCGCATCATATCTTACTTTTCTGACAATAATATTTTTAGAAAAAATTACATGAATGCACCAGAATGGTGAATCTGTGATTATTATGTCTTCAATCAGAATATTTTCACACTCATAGAACTGCACCATATGTGGTCTTAAAAAATGTCCTTCACCAAAAATTCTATCTTCCAGCGGAACATTTGTATTATTCATTTTTCTGCTAAGAAGTTTATCCGGATTCTGGATTTTTTTCCAGGCCGACCATGTTTCTGCAGCTTCTCCATCAATTTCCCCTTTACCCGAAATGATTATATTTTTTTTGTTAATAGCATAAATAAAGGGTGAATAATTATATATTCTTGTTCCTTCCCAACTGGTTAATACATTCGGCAAATAATCTTTAGGGTCAGAACTAAAGAATAATCTGGCTCCTTCTTCAAGGTGAAGATTTATATTGCTTTCAAGGTGTAAGGGTCCTTTCATAAAATAATTTCCTTCCGGGACAATTATTTTCCCACCTCCATTTTCAGTGCAGTGCTCTATAATTTCATGAAAAGCCTGAATATTATCAAACCTTCCATCTCCAATTCCTCCAAAATCGAGCAAATTGAAGTTATTATCCTGAATAACTGGCTCAGTAATCTGATTAAGTATAGTTTCAACTTTATCCCATCCTGATGGCTCAGCATTCTCGACTTTTTGCTTACAGGCTGAAAAATTAATTAGAAGTAAAATTCCGGCAAAGATTAATATCTTATTCTTCATACATTTAGTTTTTATTTTCAATTAATTGTAATATCTCCATTCCGGCATTTATTACCGCCCCCAGACCTCGTGGATCATGATCGGGAGTATTACGTTTTTTGTAAAAATCAGGGTCTGTACTCATCGATGTTCCCTGACAAATACCAGTAACCGTTCCATCATTAGCGATCTTTGATGCCACAGCTCCCCATGTAATTTCGGCTGTCTCTATATAAGTTTTATCAAGCCATCCCATGTTTATTCCTCTGCTCATTGCCAGTGATAATAAGGCCGTTGAAGAGGTCTCTTCAAAAGTTTCAGAATCATCAATTATCTGATGCAGAAAGCCGTTTGAATTTTGATGCTTTAGAAGTGCGGAAATGTGTTTTTTATAATACCTGAGTATTGGTTTATAATCTGAATGATCAACTGGTAAGTCTTTCAATACTTCTGAAACTCCCCATATTAGCCATCCATTTGCTCTGCTCCAAAAAGGCATAACATTTGAGGGATTTGAATGGCAATACCCGTGATGACATAAGCCAGTTTTCTTGTCCATGAGAAGTTCATAGAAAAGGAGGATCTGATTTGCTGCTTCATCAATATATTTCTCATCTCCCGTTAATTCTCCGTACATCATGAAAAAAGGAGCACTCATGAATAAATCATCTGCCCAAACGGTCTTTTCCCAGGGCTCAGGTCTGCACAGAATACCACTTGGTAATCTGCTTTGCCCGTTTAAGACATAATCAGCTATTTTATGAATCAAGTCTTCCGCCTCGGGAAGTTTATTCTCATTAAGTAAAGAAATGAATGGCAGAGCCGGAGCAGGTGCATCGTCTAACATTGCCATTCTAAAAATTCGATTATTAAAACCATGAATATCATATAATTCATGAAATTGATACTCAAAAACCGGTAGGTTCTCAATAGTAAAATCACAATATTTTTCAACAAATCCTGTGTAATCGGGCATTTGGGTAAATCGGGCAAAATTCAAAACAGACCACAATGTTGCTCCAGTGGAATAGTGCCATTCATTGTATGGGTGCTTAGTAAATGATGCGTTATCAGGTGGTTTAACCCTGATTGTCAATTTCTGCGGGAATGTCTTCCAGGATAGAAAGCCATCCTCAACAGAATAAAAAGGTAAAATTCCGTTTTCAACTGAAGGTGTAGGAAGATTTTCCTGCGAAAAAGGTCCAATCGTAATCCATGGGGTTTCAAATTCAAGATTAAAGAGATTTAAACTGAAATGAACATCATCGTTTAAAAATCCATTTTTATGTGTGGCTACAATTCCAAATTTTGCGTCATTGATATGCTCGTGCCTGACAAGAATGTCATTTACCCCCTTATTTAATAAAACGGAAATGACCGTATCTGATTTATAAATATCGTACGCTATTTCCTTGAATATAAATTCTTTGAATTCGAGTTGTCTGAATACTAATTCTTTATTTATCCAAATAGAAATTGGTGAGTTCGAAGACAATGAAAAATGAATACTTTCATTGTTTGCAGATTCAATTTGAGAATAGGAGTACTGAATTTCTTTGTGCGAAAAATCTGAGAAATCTAATATCTGATAAGAATTAGTATTATTAAGGAGTCGAAAAGAGAATTCAAAATTTGTATCCCGAATTATTTTATCAATTACACTATTGGTGACCTCTTTAATTTCATCTGAGTTCAGAACTCCATTGTATTGAGAGAATGATGAAGAGCTAAATACAAGTATGAAAATACTAATGAAACAATATTTAAGACTTCGGCTCATATAGATATTTATTTAAAAATTATCGGATGTTATTCATTTAAACAAACATATAACACCCGATAATTATTTAATAAGAAATTATGCTCCTTGTTATGTCAAGCTATAATCACTTATTCCATAATACAAAGTATTATTTTTGAACAGCAAACTTACCGGCATCTAACAATTCAGATGCAGCATTAACTCTGTACAAATAAATACCATTCTCCAAATCACTTATATTTAGGCTGAAAGCATGACGACCCTGCTCATAAGAGAAAGATTTAATTACCTGACCTGCCATATTAAAGATTCTTATTTCAAGTTCGTTAGTTTTTTCAGTGTTAATTCTCATATATAAATTATTCCTTGCAGGTACCGGATAAATTAAAACAGGACTACTATTGATTCTGTCAACATCAAAACTTGTAGGGATTGAATTTGTCCACTGTGGACTACCTAACATTCCACCTGTTTTTGAAGCTGTTGCAGAAATAGCGTCAGCATTAATATTAAAAGTATAGCCACTTTCTCCAGGATTAACAAGGTCTGTGTCTGCATAATAATTAGGAACATCAACCAGATCTACTTCGCCATCATTTTCATGATATACTGCAATATAATTCAATGGAGCTGGAGGTGCATTGTCAAAAGCCAGCTTTTCATGAATAAGATTGGTAGTATCTAATTGTCCGTTGGCTGCAAAGAGCATCATACTACTATCAAGAAAAGGTGCTTGAACTCTGGATCCGTTATTATTAATGGCATCAATTTGGCCTTGCTCATAATACAGATTATTATTTGAGAAGTCGAAATGACGATCTGCATCAGAAATTTCATCGATTGTTCCCAAAGAATCATTTGTTAAGAATCCTGATGGGTCAAGTGGCTCCATTCCCTGCCAATTCATATTGTATAAAATGTTATTAGTGATTTTAGCTTTAAGTATTCCATCTAAGTCAAATCCTTCTCCTGCAACAAATACCGTATTATGATCAAAATGAAAATATTTAACATAAGCACCATCTGTTCTAAAAATCAGATCGCCATGATGTGAAATAGTAGTATTTTCAATCCAGATAGTATCTGTTTGATTTCCTCTTGTATCGACTACCCTGCCATTATTTGGACCGTTAACATTAAGAATGTTACGATATGTACAATTTGTAATGAACACTTTTGCTCCAGATGCATCCAGGCGTAGTGGACATTGTGCATCATAATCGTAAAAACAATCATGCAGTACAATTCTAAGATCTTCTATCCCAGCTCTTTGAACATTTTTTACAATATTTCCTATATCATCTTTAGCGGTTATATATAAACTTTCAAGAGTAAGATCGCCTCCTATTGAAAATATCCGGTCAGACTCAGAGTTTTCATCTGCTGCAGGTTGAAGGATTGGGCGAGGACCATCACCAGCCTCAGCACGGATATGTAATGGGTAGTTTGTTGAAATCCGACCATTCATGTAATAGATCCCACCTCTTCTTAGTTCATAAATTACCGAGCTGGTATCAGCTTCAACTGCAGCATTTAAAGCACCAACGTTTACACCTTCATCTGGCTCTACAACCACAACAGGTAATTGGGCAAATCCTGTGGAAAAGATTCCAAGAAAAAACAAAATAGTAAATAAGTTTTTCATAATAATAGATTTAGTTAATAATTAGATTTGATAAAATACATTTAGAAAAATTTATATTTCAATCCAATGTTTGCACGCATCCCATAGTATTCTACGCTGCTATAATAGCCTGTAATTAACCGAGCGGTACGATCTGGTTGATTAAGAATATTATTCAGGCTAACATTTATACTTAGTTTTTCGCTTAAATTTTGTTTAAGCTGAAAATCCCACTTATAAAATGCAAGTGTTGCCTCGGTATCTGAGCCGTCTATACGTCTTTGCTCATCAGTCAGAATTTGATCTGTATAAGTAAATGACAGTCGGGCAGAGAAACCTTTACGATCGTACCCCAGAGATACATTGGCAAGATACCTTGCCTGAAATAGCATTCTGTCTACATATGCTGTATCAAAGTTTACAAAAATTCTTCTTGCTTCTCCAGGAAGACCATAATCAGGGTTTATCATCCTTTGTATTAAGGTCTCATTATAATAGGTTTCTGAGTCCATAAGAGTAAAGTTTCCACTGAATACTATACCATTAAAAGGCGCAGGCAGAAAATTCATATTTGTCTGGATTTCTGTTTCAAATCCTTTAATAATTGTAAGGGCAGAATTGTTTGTCGGATAGCTCATAGAATAACCTGCATAACTATCTGGTATGCCAAAAGATTCAGGGGAAAGTGGTGTCCCGGGATTTAATCTTACAGTACGGTCATAAACAAAACCATCAATTATTTTATGGAAAAGTCCTATAGTATACAATCCGGCTTTAGGTGTATAGAATGAAAGAATGGCGTCCCAATTTTCTGATTTTACAGGTTCGAGATAGGTTCCTGAAAGCTTTATTGATAAAGAGCTGGGAGAGATTTGCATTCGGGGAGCAAGGTCAGTATAATCTGGTCGTGACAGTGTATTGGTGTAAGCCAATCTGAGGTCAACCCAATCCCAAGGTTTTATTTTCAAATGAATTTGAGGCAGGAAGTGTGTATAACTATTGCTTGTAGTCGTATCCTCAATAATTTGATTTGCAATTTCGCTAAAATCATCATCAGGAATGGCATCTCCAATGAATGCTGTGTATTCTAAAAAGGTTTTTTCCATTCTTACACCTGGAATAAAAGTTATTTTATCCCACATATAAAATTCAAACATCCCATAAGTAGCAAAAATCTCCTCATAACCTGTATAGTCATGTTTAACATGTCCCGAAAAAACAGTATCATAGTAACCCTTACCTACCAATTCATAAAAATCATTAGTAAGATCTCTTTGCATAACATAACTTAAGTCCATAACAGGATAATCACCATTTAAGAATTCTTCAGTTTCATAGCTATCGTCTAAGAAACTTGTAATTCCAATTAGATTCATATGGGCAGATGGTTCCAGTCCGGGCATAAGACTTTCCACGTAAGCTGTCTCCGGAGCACCATCAAAGCGAATCTGATAAGATTTTGTATCTCTTGTTTTATTTTTTACTCTAAATTTTGTCCCTGTCTTGAAACTCCCCCTAATGGATTTACCAATTTGAAAAGGGATTTCCCAATTCAACCAGGCATTAGTTTCATTTTCAGGTGTTTCAAAACTTGAGAAAGTACCATCATATAAATAAATCTCATCTACTTGCTCATCTACGTATTGGTCAGTTAATATTTCCTCAGGTGGCAAAGTATTAAAAACATCTGTGTTTTCTAAATATGCAGATAACTGCCTGAAAACCATATGATGATTATATGGTTGTTTCTGCATAGAACTTGATTGACCGATTCCCCAGTCTAATTTTGTTCCTAACAGATTATGTTTTCCCTCAATAGCATTAGAAAATATAAGACCTGTCTGATCAACTTCCCTTTGTTTAAACTCAAGGTAATTTGAATTCAGATCATAATTCTTCTCACGTATGAAATAGTCTCTGTTTAATGCGCTAAAGAAAGTAGAAGTTTTAATAAGGGAATTCTTAAATTTATAATCCAGAAAGATACTTCCGTTATATCTGCCTCGTTGTTCAATTACCGATTTCAGATCTTCCTCTCCTATCCATGGTTTAATGAATGTTTCACCTGCTGCGGTATCAACTATGCCACTGACTTCATAATCGACTTCCCATTGGTCGGAGCTTCTGTCATAGGATTCCGCGCTTGCAGAGAAAAGCATCCCTAGTTTATTATCAAAAAACCTGTTACTAAAGAATAAATTAGCTTTATAGTGACCAATTGTGTTTGTTTGTCCGCTGTACCCTGTCTGTAAATTAACATTTAATTTCTTCCCAGGTGCCGCCTCCTTTAAAACCAGATTAACATTCCCTCCCAATCCATCAGCATCCTTATCAGCTGTATTTGCCTTCATTACTTCAATACCGCTAATTATATCGGCAGAAACCAGGTTAAGATCTGTGCTTCGATCATCCAAGTCTGTTGAGGGAGCCATAAGCCCATTTATTGATACTGTATTATATTTAGGTTCAAATCCTCTAATGATTACTTTCTGACCTTCTCCCCCATCTCTTTGAACAGTAATTCCAGGTAACCTCCCAATTGCTTCAGCAGCATTAATATCAGGTAATTCTTGTAGTTTTTCAGAAGAGATTACATTAATAATTGCATTTGAACTTAATTGTTGATTTATAGCAGCTATTTGTCCTCTGGCTTGTGCCGTAATAATAACTTCTTCTCCCTGAAAAACCTGTGGAGTAAGTTCGACCTCCATGAATGGAGATTCATTCTTTTTAATTAAAATTTCTCTTGTTTCCAATGCGAAACCCAGGAAATAAAATTCAATTTTTTGATTTCCTTCCGGGATTCCAAGCAAATCAAAATTTCCATTTAAATCGGTTATAGTACCAATT
>JAGLSB010000239.1 GCA_023135955.1 Bacteroidales bacterium
TTCAATATTCAGACTGTCATCGTAAAACTCAATATATATTCCATCGGGAAATTCAATATATGGTCTTTCTTCGTTTGTAAATTGTTTGATTTGCCCTGCCCTGAGAATCATTTCAAGTTTGGCAGAATCTGTATAAATAATTTCAATATCTTCCCCTGAAACAGTAGGTAGATTTTCAGAATCAGTAAGCGATTGGATTCTTTGAATATCATTTTCACATGCAAACGGAAGAAAAAAGACTCCTGATAAAACCAGGAGTCTTTTTAATAAAGTAAAAATATTTTCAGATGAATATCTCATCTTTTAATTTTTAGGTCTTGCAAAAGTTGTTTTATTAATCCATCCACCAACTGTATATTTATCTCCTTCTGCGATGCTTCGGAAGAAAAGGTCTTCCTTTGTTGGAAAATAAGCCTCAAATTCAGTAATAAGACCAGAAGCTTTTGAACTAATACCTGGATCTACAGCTTTTGCTTTTTTGAACATATCAACCGCCACCCAATAGGCAGTTCTTCTCTCAAATTCGTCACCAAGAGATGAGTTTCCATTAATATATGATTTACCAATCAAGATATAAGGATCTCCCCAGGAAGGTTTTAATAATACCGCTTCAAAAGCATATCGTGCAGCGTCAGCGGGTGATTTCAAATAAGTTTGTGACAAACCTGCGAGGTTATAATAATAATTTGCTTTGTCTTCATTTGATGCTGCTAACTCAATAGCTTCAAGGTAGTATGATTTCGATTTCTTATACTCCTCTTTTCTCAGAAACAAACGTCCCAAATTATAGGCAGCTTCTGCCGAAGGTTCGATCTTGTATAATTGTTCAGAAACTTGTGAGTAAAATATATCCAGCTCACAATTGCCGGCATCATTCATGAACCCAGACATTAGTTTCAGATACTTAATATCATCCTTTTTTGCTTCAAATTCAGGACCAAATATTTTGGTAATAGATTCGCAAGTCATAACCTTGCTATCTTTGATATTTTTATCTATTGCATCTTTTGCTTTCTTGGTTCTTGAAGAGGGGCGTTTTGCAATCTGACTGTCAATAATATTGCTTGCAGCAATATAATCGTTTATCAACAATTCCCCATCAAGTTCATTGTTTATGAAAAGAGAAATTGCTGCCGAGATTTGTGTTGTTAGAACAACTTCACTGGATTTTAATCCTTCAATCTCTACTGATTCGGAAAGAATTTTATAACCTTCTTTAATGGCTTCTGACCCTTCTAATCTTCTATATCTTAAAAAATCAATTCCTTTTCGACCTAAAACATCCCCTTTGTTCTTAGGAAAATATACAATTCTCTGATCGTAAATCATCATGATAGTATCAACATAAGCAGATATTCTTACCGGATCCTTTTCTTTTCCAGTGAAGTATTTGTAAATATTTACCCCATAAGCATATAGGCTCTCTTTTGAGTCGGGGCAATAATTAAAAACAATTCTCCACGGGCCAATAGCATCTTCGTAATTTTTGTGCTTATAAAATTCATAGTACAATGAAAGGTTTTTGAGACAGGTATCGTCTGTCTTCCAATCGCTGCTTGTCTCCCCTTCTTGTGAGTAAAGCTGAAAAGATATAAATAAAATTCCCAGTACTGCAAATATTGTTTTCAATCCTTTTGTTTTCATGATTCCGAAATATTATTAATCAAATTTTCTTTTGTAGAACCAAAAATCATGCAATGTAAAACTAACATGAATCATTCCGTAATTCTCTTTTATTAAATTGTTTTCAAGTGTACCTCTTTGCCCAAGCACCATTCCCAGGTTTAAAGTTGTTTTGAATCCTCTTAATGGTAATCCAATACCAAAAGTTATGCCATAGTCTGTGAGTTGCTCTTCATAAATACGAAGATAAGAGTTTGAATAATAACCCCCAAGTCTATAATGAGCTCTATTAAAATATCCTCTTAAAGCATCATTGTCAGGTGTATATTCCATTCCAAACCGATAGGACTCTGAATTTACAAGGGAGTCGCTTTCTCCCAATATTAAACTTTCACTCCAGTTTTGCTTTTCATATTCACCCGAAATTGAAATATTTTCTTTTATGCCAGTTGCAAGCCCAAATCCATACCTTCCAGGGTAAATTATGTCTCCATTATCATCGATTCTTTCAAGTTCAAAAGATGGGCTGAGAATAGCAGTATCTCCTATTGCAGCAGAGCTGCCGGGAAAATAATTATTAATGGTTCTACTACGATCAGTTGCCAGAGATGTTTTACTGTCATAAATTGCTCCTAATGTCAGGAAAAATTTATCATTGAAGATTTCGTGATATTGAAAACCGAAGTTCCAAACACCGTCTCTGGTTGTCATAGTATTATCTACTGTAGTAAGAGCAAAGTCACCATTTATTGGAAAGCTTACTTCCTGTGTGTTTTTAATATAACCAAATAAATATGAATAATTAATACCAAAAGAGAATCGATTAAAAGCAGTTAAAGAAGTGCCCCAATAAAAGCGGTTTAATCCACCGTTTCCGGTATATGTATAATCGATCAGTCCAATATTTGTGTCACCATTTTCAATAATATTGTATCCTACAGAACTATAAGGGCTTATACCAACTGAAGCTTTCCACCATTTTGTAATAGGGAATGCAACTCCAAGATGATGAATATTCATATTACTTAATCTGGAATTATCTGAATTTGTACTATATTCAGTGCTGGTCATCGAGATTCCAAAGTCGAATAGAAAGGACATTGTATCTAGAGCTGAATAGGCTGCTGGATTTAAGTAATTGATTGCTAAATTTGGACGAAGAGCAATACCAGTAGACCCCTGAGCAATATTTTGTCCGTTGCCCGGAGGGACAAGCTCCCCAACTCCTAATCGTGAATAAGGTGAAAAAGTATTAACTTGAGAAGATACCGTAGTGCTCAAGATAATGAACAATGAAGCTATTAATATATTTTTAATCGACATTATATTGTAAAATTCTGTTTAATCCAGTAAGATTTAAATTTGAATCCACAAAGATGTGCTTTTTTAATTTTTTATCAAAGAGATTAATATCTCCTCCTGTTAAAATTACTTTTAAATTGGAATGTAATTCACTTATTTGACTGATATAGGTTTCGATTTCAAAAAGTATTCCGTTTACAACTCCCGATATCAGTGCATTTTCAGTAGTGTCCGACAATAAGTAAGGATTAGCATGCAAATTTACCAAAGGTAGGTTGGAAGTATATTTATTTAATGAATTTGCCCTCATTTCTGCACCTGGAGATATATTTCCGCCTATAAATTCACCTTTAGAACTGATAAAATCATAAGTTATTGCGGTCCCAACATCAATTACAAGTACATTATTCCCAGGAAATTTAGTAAACGCAGCAGTAACATTTGCAATTCTATCATAACCCAGACTCTCAGGCGATTTATAATTGTTTTTAATAGGAAGTGGAGTATTATAATCAAGTATTAAACAAATTTTAAGTCTGGTATCAAGAAAATGTTTTATTTCAGCAGGACGTATTCTTGTGGAAGATAATATTGAATTCATGAGTTCAGGAAAATCATCAATCACCTTTTCCAGAATAGTGAAATTCATTTCCATCATAGATTCCTGAAATTGAATTTTTCCATAGGAAAAAACCGCAAGTTTGATTTTAGTATTGCCAATATCAAGAATAAGGTTCATAATTGAAATAAAGGGCAAATGTAAACATAAAGTCTTATGATACAATGAATTTCAGTAATAAAATAGATTTTGGGAAATGCTTTTGGTTATCACCGATCTTTTTATTCTCAGTCTGTTTTTGGTCCTTTGCGCCTTCAAGTCAATACTTACGACAATATCTCCCTCAAAATGGAAATAGCCCGACTAACATTATCTATATTTTCAACCCTTAAACTTAATCGATTGTTTTCTTCTTTCATTTTAACAGATCGGGTTCTGGTTTGAACAAATTGAAGGACTTTGCCAAATGTATCGGATTGATAATAAGAAGAATTCTGATCTGAGATGAAAAACAAGCTCATCTTTTTGTTTTTCAGATTAATTTTCTCGATGCCAGCTTTTTGTGCAAGTAACCTTAATGTTACAATATTTATTAAGTCTAAAGATTGAACAGGAATTGGGCCGAAGCGATCGATTAACTTTTCTCTGAAACTGTCAAGCTCCGATTCTTCTTTTGCATTATCCAGTTCACGGTATAAACTAATTCTTTCTGCTATATTATATATATACGATTCAGGAAATAGTAATTCGAAATCAGTATCAATTAAGGAATCGGAAACATAGTTTTTATCTGTTTCTTTTCCTTCATCCTCAAAAACCTCCTTAAATTCATTTTCCTTTAACTCCAGCAAAGCTTCATTCAGAATCTTATGATAGATTTCAAAACCTATATCGGTAATAAAGCCACTTTGTTCAGCCCCTAATAAATTCCCGGCACCTCTTATATCAAGATCCTGCATAGCAATATTAAAACCACTACCCAATTCTGAAAATTCTTCAATGGCTTTTAACCTGCGCCTGGCTTCAGGAGTGTTTAAGTGAAGGGGAGGAGCAAGCAGGTAGCAAAATGCTTTTTTGTTTGATCTCCCAACTCTTCCCCTAAGCTGGTGCAGATCGCTCAATCCAAAATTTTGTGCATTGTTAATTATAATAGTATTAGCGTTGGGAATATCCAGTCCCGATTCGACAATTGTTGTAGCTATTAATACATCGTAATATCCTTGAATAAAGTCGAGCATAATTCTTTCAAGTTTTTCCCCCTTCATCTGCCCGTGAGCGATAACCGTTCGCGCTCCCTTATTTAAACTGTTTATTAAGGTTTCAACTTCCCCAATATTTTGGACTCTGTTATGGATAAAAAATACCTGTCCACCTCTTGCAATTTCATAATCAATAGCCTCTTTAATAATATTTTCATTAAAACTGTGAAGCTCTGTAATTATTGGGTGACGGTTTGGGGGTGGTGTGTTTATAATGGAAAGATCGCGTGCACCCATTAATGAGAACTGTAGAGTTCTTGGAATAGGTGTGGCTGTAAGGGTCAGAGTATCTACATTTACCTTTACTTCCCTTAATTTTTCCTTTAAACCTACTCCAAATTTTTGCTCCTCATCAATAATAAGTAGGCCAAGATCTTTAAAAACAACATTTTTACCTATTAGTTTATGGGTGCCAATAATTATGTCGGTTTTTCCTTCCTTTAGGTTTTTAATCGATTCTTTTTGCTGAGCAGAACTCCTCAGGCGACTTATGTAATCAACGTTGCATGGAAAATTTTTAAGTCTTTCCATGAAAGTGTTATAGTGCTGAAGTGCAAGTATAGTAGTAGGAACCAATACTGCTACTTGTCTGGAATCGCTTACGGCTTTGAAAGCTGCTCTTATGGCAACCTCTGTTTTCCCGAAACCTACATCCCCACATACCAATCTGTCCATGGGGAATTTCGCTTCCATGCCCTCCTTTACGGCCTTTGTTGCAGTAACTTGATCGGGAGTATCCTCATAAATAAAAGATGCCTCAAGTTCCTGTTGTAAGTATGTATCTTCACTGAATCCATAACCTTCCTCTTTTTTGCGTTTTGCATATAGGTTGATTAACTCTACAGCAATATCCTTAACTTTTTTCTTGGTGTTAGTTTTTAATTTTTGCCAGGCACCACCACCTAATTTATATATTTTGGGTTGGACATTATCCTTTCCTTTGTACTTGGAAATTCGATGAAGGGCGTGAATACTAACATAAAGCACGTCCTTATCTTTATAAACTAATCGAATAGATTCCTGCTTTTTCCCGCTTTTTTCAATTGTTTCAAGTCCGCCGAAAATGCCAATCCCATGATCAATATGCACAACATAATCACCGGGTTTCAAATCGGTCAGCTCTTTGAAATTCAAGGATTCTTTTCGGGAAAACCTGTCGTGGATTTTATATTTATGATACCTGTCAAAGATCTGATGGTCGGTGTAAACACATATTTTTAAATCGTGATCAATAAATCCTTCATGCAGAATAACATTTGCAGGGACAAATTCCGAGTCTTCATTAATTTCTTTGAAAATATCTTTTAACCTAATTAATTGACTTTCATTTTCTGATAAAATATGAGTCGTATAACCCTCCGCTTCATTTTTTAAAATATCTTCAACCAATAAATTAAAATTTCTATTGAAGGTAGGCTGAGGTGAAGTATTAAATTCAATACTTGTCGGAGACTCTGATAACCAGGGTGTTCCAAATTCAATTTTTTTATAGGATTGAAAATCTTGAATTAATTGTTTTGTGTTTGAAATGACTGCAGATTTGTCAAAATTCGGATTTTCTGTTTCTATAATAGTTTTCTCATAAACCTCATCAATTTTACTGAAAATGACTCCTGAATCATGAGTCCATATCATTGTATTATTAGGCAGGTATTCAAAAATGCTCAATCGTTGCGAACCGACGACGCGGGAGGAGCTCACGAGATCCGATGAGAGGAGGTTTGAGTAATCCTTTTCACTTTCCCATTGTATATTGGGGATAAGTGTGAATTTTTTTAATTTTTCTATTGAAAGCTGATTGTCGACATCAAAACTTCGTATTGACTCCACCTCATTTCCAAAAAAATCAATTCGCAATGGATAGCTAGCTGCAAAGGAAAAAACATCTATTATGGATCCTCTTAAAGCGTATTGTCCAGGCTCATATACAAAATCTACTAATTCAAATTCGTAAGAAATAAGCAGCTCATGTAGAAAATCACGATCGAGTTTATCGCCTATTTTTATCTCAAAACTATTCTCATTCAATCCCTTTCGGCTTATAACCTTCTCCATTATAGCTTCCGGATAAGTAATAATAAAGCTTGAAGTTCTTCTTTCACTAAGGCGTTTTAATACTTGCGTTCGTGTAATAATATTTGCTTCGTCGGTTTTTTTATATTGAATGGACCTGGCATAGGAAGAAGGGAAAAACAAGGATCTGTCATAGCCATCGAGAGTAGTCAGATCGTTATAAAAGTAGGCTGCTTCTTCTTTGTCGTTAAGGATAATCAGGTGACTGCCTTTAAGTATAGAAATAATCTGTTGAATATATACAACTCTGGCAGATCCCGACAATGCCTTCAGATTTATGACAGAAGAATCTACCCCTGCAATTTTTTCAGCAGATGAACTAATGATGGGATGCTTATGATATAAATTTAGAATTTCCTTCATAACGCTGACAAAAATAGAGAAAAAGCTTTTCAGTAAAGGAAGATATTTTGTTTTTTTGATTTCATGAGAAAATAAATAGATACATCATTCTTGCTGCTAATCATAATCAGAGGTATTAGTTAGGTAATATCAGAAAAATTATAGCATTAGCCCCTAAATCTTTATCGAGTTGACTCTGTTCTAAGTCTTTCTAAGTTCAGGCTTGCTTATCCAAACTTAAATTATAATCAGGAAAAAGCATTATATTTGTTTTTATGACAGGAAAAAGTCTAAATATTGATAATATTGTCAATCATTGGATGGAATCATCTGATAAAGATTACCAAACAATGTTGAACCTCTTCAGTTCATCGGATTATAATTGGGCATTATTTTTAGGACACCTGGTTATCGAAAAACTCCTAAAAGCCCTGTATGTTAAGCAATATGAGAAACATGCTATTATGGGGCATGATCTCCTGAGGCTTGCCTCAAAAATGAAACTGAAATTAACAGAAGATCAAACAGATTGGCTTGACAGATTAACAACTTTTAATATTAATACCCGTTATGACTCATACAAACAAGAGTTTAATAAATTGTGTACGAAGGAATTTGCAGAAGAATGGAAGCTTAAAATAGAATTATTAAGAAAATGGTTAAAGGAACAGTTATAAATATTGCTAAAAGATATATCAAAGAATTACCCAATGAGATTGATGTAAAAAAGGCTTACCTTTTTGGGTCTCATGCGAAAGGTCGCCATTCTGAGGAAAGTGATATTGACATAGCAATAATAATTGGTACCCAAAAAGATATTTTTGAAGTCCAGATGCAATTGCTTCGATTACGTAGGGAAATAGATCTTCGTATTGAACCACATCCTATCAGAGAAGAAGATTTTTCTACTTTAAATCCATTCGCTGATGAAATTATGCAATCCGGTTTTGAATTGGTATGATTATGGGGTCAAGTTTTATGGTCTGGCTCTTGTTTTTGGATTTAACCATACTTCTTTATCCATCCCTCTACATCTTCCACCATCTTTTTAGAACCAGTAAATAAAGGAACTCGCTGATGAATAGCCTTTGGTATTATTTCAAGGATTCGATTTCCTTTGCCATCAGTGGCAAGTCCACCAGCTTGTTCGGCAAGAAATGCAATCGGATTGGCTTCATATAGCAAACGAAGTTTTCCTCCTTCTTGTTTTTTTGTAGACGGATACATGTATATTCCTCCTTTCAACAAGTTTCTGTGAAAATCTGCTACCATTGAGCCAATATATCTGGCAGAATAGCCGCTATTTTCATCTTTCCCCTTACAATGATCAAGGTATTTTTGTACGCCTGGACTGAATTGTTTGTAATAACCCTCGTTAATTGAATAAAGATTACCTTTTTCAGGAGTTACGATATTATAATGTGAAAGACAAAATTCACCTATTGAGGGATCAAGAGTAAATCCGGTTACACCAAGGCCGGTTGTATATACCAGCATTGTAGAAGATCCGTAAATAACATAACCTGCAGCTACTTGTTTTGTTCCGGGCTGAAGAATATCTCTATCATCAGGGAGAGTTCCAATTTCTGTGATCCTTCTGTAAATTGAAAAAATTGTTCCAATTGAAACGTTTACATCAATATTTGAGCTTCCGTCAAGAGGATCGATACAAACAACGTATTTTCCTTCTTTTGTAAAATTGTTGTTAAAAGTAATAATGTCGTGATTTTCTTCGGAAGCCAGACCACATACCTCACCACTCGAAGTCAGAACTCTAATAAACTGTTCATTCGCAAATTCATCCAGTTTCATCACATCTTCACCCTGAATATTTGTTTTTCCGGCTTTCCCAAGAATGTCTGCAAGTCCTGCTGCATTAACTTCCCTATTAACAATCTTTGCTGCTACACCAATATGGTTTAATAATCTTGTTAAATCTCCCTTAGCATAAGGGAAAGCAGTTTGCTGTAGAATTATAAACTCATTTAGTGTTTGGGGTTGGATGTTTGCTGTCATGGTTTATTCAAATTTATGTTTCGCTTATTATTAGTGTCATTTGTGCTTTGCATGTTATTTACGCTTCGTAAGTCATTATATACTGCCTTACATTAATGCCTCCACGAAGTCTAAATAGACATTAATGATCATTTCTTCTTATATTTATATCCTAAACAAAACTATCCTGATCATGTTCGTTTTCAAATTCGGCGGTGCTTCCGTCAAAAATGCTACTTCGGTTAAAAATCTTGCAGAAATTCTTCAGAAATTTAGTGATAATATTGTGGTTGTCATATCGGCGATGGGGAAAAGTACAAATGCTCTCGAACAGATTGTTGAATATTATTCTAGTGGAAATAAGGTGGAACTTGACATAGCCTTCGAGAATTTTAAAGCCTTTCATTATTATATTATGAAGGACTTGTTCGAAAGCACAGAACATCAATCTTATCAGAAAGTGAAAGCAGTTTTTGATACTATGAGTGAAAAAATATCTGATAAACCAACGCTGAACTATGATTTTGATTATGATCAGATTGTTTCAAACGGCGAATTATTATCGACACTGATTGTAAGCGAATATTTGAAAGCAGTAAATATCAATGCCAGATGGAAAGATATTCGGGAATCGGTGAAAACAGACAATAAATACAGGGAAGCAAAGGTAGAATGGGATATTTCTGAAAGTTTAATGAAAAATAATTTCACATTTGAAGATGGAAATATTTTAGTAACTCAGGGATTTCTTGGTTCTACAATTAATAATCTTACAACAACACTTGGCAGGGAAGGTTCCGATTACTCTGCTGCAATTATTGCTTATCTGCTTGAGGCTGAAAAAGTGATTATATGGAAGGATGTTCCGGGAGTATTAAATGCCGATCCAAAATGGTTTGACGACACTATACTTCTTGAAAAGATTTCTTATAAAGATGCTATTGAACTTGCTTTTTATGGAACCAGTGTCATTCATCCAAAGACAATACAGCCTTTAAAGAGAAAGTCGATACCGCTTCATGTAAAATCATTTATTGAGCCGGATCTAAAGGGAACATTAGTTACTCATCATGATTATGATAAGCTTATACCATCTTTTATTTTCAAGATGGATCAGGTTCTAATTAGCATATCAGCACGTGATCTTTCTTTCATTGCCGAAGATTATCTTGAAATCATCCTTGGAGCCTTTGCAAGGAATGGCCTCAATATTAATCTTATGCAAAATTCAGCTACTTCTTTTCAGATTTGTGTTAATAACGACAGGAATCGAATAGGTAGAATAGTTAATGATCTTGAAAAGCAATTTCATATTGAATGGGAAAACGAATTGGAGTTGGTAACGATCAGATATTTCGATCAGCAAACCATCGACAGGGTTACGATTAACAAAGAAGTCATTTTGGAACAGCATAATAAAACTACCGCACAGATGGTTATAAGAGATGTTTCTGAAAAAGAGTGACCTTTAAATAGAATATGACCGGGATTCATCCGACAAGGGTTTTGGTCTTTCAAGCTATTGCGAGTATACATAAATCAATTATAAACAGATGAAAAAAATAGTATTTACTGTTGGCCTGATTATTATTGCACTTGGAATATCTGGACAGTCTCCATCAGATCACCATGAAGAAGATCACCACTCAAATGGAATAGGGTTTGGATTAGGTATGTCTCACCTTATAAATGAGAATGAATGGGTACCGGGATTCCATCTTCATTACGGAAAACTTCTGGGTGAGAAGCAAAGATTTTCTGTTGGCTCAGGAGTTGAACTTTTATTAGACGATCATCGTCATTCATCTGTCGCATTATCTTTTGGTTATGGATTGACATCTGCATTATCTGTAGCTTATGGTCCTGGATTGGATTTTCCACTTGCGAAAGATGCTGAAAAGGCGGTGCATTTAGCTCATCATTTTGAAATTTCATACGAATTCGATATGGACTTTCTTCATCTGGGCCCAATGGTTGAATATGGATTTAGCAGTGAAGATCAACACTGGATGGTGGGGATTCATGCAGGATTCGGTTTTTAGGTAAGGACTAACTTTCTTAGAAAGCTTCAGTATCTGTTTTTTTGGAAAGCGCATTAATATCTTTACCCTCGTTTATAACAAAAACAGGTGGCAAATCTATAAATATTCTAATAATTCCAGTAATCGGAACCCATCAACAGGTTCTATATTTCAGGCACAAAGTACCAGTTTACCAGTCGCTAGTTTAATTATTGAACAGTGCATCATTAAGTGCAATTATCGCCTCCTTATAACTTTCTCTTGGTATAACAAACTGGATATTCACCTGCATTAAGGAAAGAGACAGAGCAGAAATATTAATTTTCCTTTCTGAAAGGGCAGTGGTGGCTGTTGCAATAACTCCGGGTCTTCTAACATTTGTTCCGATTGTGCAAACCAAAGCACATTCCTGAGAGCGGACCTGAAAGTATTTGTTTTTTAATTCCTGCAGAAGAGCATCTGTTGCATCCTTTTCCCATATTACCTGTGTAATTGAATTAGCATTGGTCGACTTTAAAATATAACTCACCCTATGCTTTTCAAAAATATCCATAATTCCTTTGTCGAATCCAACACTTCCTACCATCATTGGATCATGAACTTCGATGGCCATTACTTTATCACTACCAGTAATAATTTCCACCTTCGAATTCTCATTTACGAAATCTCTGGAAATTAATGTTCCCGGGTGATCCGGTTCAAAAGTATTTTTTACCCGGATATTAATACCTGCAAGTTCCAGTGGTTTGGATGCCTTGGGATGAATAGCCTCCATGCCCACATCGGCAAGTTGATCGGCCACGTTGTAGTTGGTATGTCCAACAGGAATAGATTTCTCTATACCGACAATATTTGGATCGGCATTAGATAAATGATATTCCTTATGTATGACAGCCTCACCAGCCTTAACCTCTACTGCAATTTTACAGAAAGTGACTTCAGAATAGCCCCGGTCGAACTCTCTCATAATTCCTTCAGTCCCTTTTGTATATCCAGTGACAACAGGAAGTGCCTTATTAAAGTTAATATTCTTAAATTCCTTTCGTATGCGCTCATCAATGCTTAATGACTCAGCATCGCCAAAACCGCATAAGTCAATAAAGACGGAATTGATACCGTTGTTTTTCAAAATATTTACCGAATTAAAGGCAGAATGTGCCTCACCTAAAGAAGCAAGTATTTCACGTGCAGCGAGAAGTATGTTTTGTCGATTTACATATCCCGAAGCAAGAACTGCCCCCAGACTTTTGAGATAATTTTTTGCCTGAGATATTCTATCGCGGATGAAAGCATCAGCTTCATACTGATCGAGACCTATTGATTCAAATTTTCTGTTAAGGCTAATAAGTTTGTCCAGCAAAGAATCCATTGGGCCATTAAAATCCTCGTTCTCTTCAAACAATGAATAAATACCCTTTTCACCCGTTTTTTTGTGCTCAAGTAGCCAGTTCGTCACATTATTATATGCCGATACAACAAAGATTCTATTATAATATTCTCCTGCTTGTCGGTTTCCCAGGAAGATGTTTTTAAGGACATCATCAAATTT
>JAGLSB010000024.1 GCA_023135955.1 Bacteroidales bacterium
TGAGGAGCATACATATAATATTTCAACTGATTAGTTGAATAAGAATATCCTGCATCCATGACGAATGAACGGTTTCTGATTCCTATACCTCCTGAGTATACTGTGCGATTTGAATCGACATTTGGCTCTCCTGTAGTAAAAGGACTACCATAATAACCATACCCGCCTCTAAGGTAAAATATTCCCAACTTCGCTTCACCCCCAATTCTTAGATTAGAAGCAGTACTATAAAGATTGTCGATAACTGTATTTTCCTCAAAGAAATTATCGTCGGAGGCTTCAAAACTGGAATTCCTGTAATCAATAAACTCATAATCCATGCTAATCATCCCTAGCTTACCAATGGTGAATGCTGCACTTAAAACAGTCTTTGCCGGTGTTCTCAGGCGGTATTGATATTCCCAAAGTCCGCTATATGCCGTCTGTGGGCTTGATACTGAATAATCAGCATCAATATATCCAGTCATTACATTTTCAAACTCCTCATCCATATAATAAAATGACGGCAAATGAAATGAGGCTCCTATTCTTATAAAGTCTAATGGACGACCAATCACACCAAATTTCATTGAATAACCTGTCCCTCTGGTAGTTAAATATTCATCTAACTTAAAAGCTTCAAAATAATCTATTAAATCATCTGTATCTGATTCGGTATGAATAATTGTTTGGTCATAAGAAATACGGTTTATTCCAAGACTTACACCCAAATACAGGCGGTGATTATAGTTTGCCCCAAAGGAAAAAAGATATTCTCCCATCGTTCCGCGGGAAGAAATTTCTCTCTGCTGAGTTTGTCCATATCCTGCATTCTCAATATCATTCCAATATTCATTATTAATTGTATCAAAAGGTAAAAAAGTAACTTCATCGGCTAATTGTTCATACAATGGATCAAGACTTACAGAGTTATTTGCATAATAAACAAAATTATCCAAATAAGAGTTTTCGTTATTAATAGCTTTCATAAAGATGTCCTGATTAAAATTATTTGTCTGATTATAACCAAAACCAAAGCTTGTACTAATCCATCCGGATTCTCTTCCTTTGCTCTTATTTAAAACTAATCCGATATTTCCAACTTTGAAATCATATACATCATCAGTATATAAATTCCCAAGAAAATCAGAGCTTGTGGAGTTTGAGTACATATAAGTAGAAAAACTAAATTCAGATGCCCTATACAAACCAATACCTGCAGGATTTATACTTAGTACAGAAAAGTCCCCACCCACAGATCCCATTGCTCCAGCCATAGACATTGATTTAGTTGTTCCTGAAATAAATGTCTGTGAATATCTTAAGGCATCTAATTCGTTTTGAGCTTTACTATTATTGAAACTAAACAGTAGAAATCCTAATACTATTATAATATTGCGTGTCATATTAATTATTTTAATTCTATTAAAAATAGCTGCTCCGAAGAGGAGCAGCATATGATAATATATCTATCTTCTTCCACCTCCTGAACTGGTAGATCTTGAACTGCTACTGCTGCTTGTTGATCTTGAGCTACTAGCAGACCTACTAACAGAGCTGCTACTTCTTGAACTAGAGGAAGATGGACGGTAACTACTGCTACTCCTGGTGCTGCTACTGCTCG
>JAGLSB010000240.1 GCA_023135955.1 Bacteroidales bacterium
GGGCATTGGCAGTAATGAATATGTTCTTGCATGGATTCGATGACGCCACTATTCGTTGGGGTGATACAATACGTAACCCAAAATTAAAAGAAGGCGACGCTTTAATGAAGTTTGATACGGTAGTGGCAAATCCTCCCTTTTCCTTGGACAAATGGGGTAAGGTAGAAGACAAAGATGGCGATAAAACCACCAAATCCTACGACCCTGAAACAGACCAATACAATCGTTTTTGGAGAGGCGTACCGCCAAAAAGCAAGGGCGATTGGGCTTTTATTACTCACATGATTGAAACTACTTATGAAGGTACAGGTAAAGTGGGAGTTGTTGTTCCCCATGGGGTCTTATTTCGTGGAGCAAGCGAAGGGAAAATACGCAAAAAAACTATAGAGGAAAACTTATTGGAGGCTGTTATTGGATTACCAGCCAACCTCTTTTTTGGAACGGGCATACCTGCTGCGATTCTCATTTTCAACAGGGGAAAAGTCTTGACTTCGAGCGGAGTCGAGAAGCCTAATACCAATGTATTATTTGTAGATTCAAGCAAACATTATGATTCTGCCAAAAACCAAAATAAATTGAATGAGAATCACATTAGCCACATAGTTGAAACCTATCGAAAATTTAATAAAGGAGAATTGAAATCTGGAGTGGTGGAAGATAAATTCAGCTATGTTTCCACTTTTGAAGAAATACAAGAAAACGATTTTAATTTGAACATCCCCCGTTATGTGGATACTTTTGAAGAGGAACCAGAGGTGGATATTGCTGTTGTTCAAAAGGAAATTAAAAACTTAGAAGGCGAAATAAAAGAAGTTCAAACTCAAATGGATATTTACTTGAAAGAATTAATGGATTAAAATATGAAAATTCAATACGCATCAGATTTACACATTGAGTTTCCGGAAAACAAAGAGTTTCTGAAAACAAATCCCTTAAAACCAATTGGCGACACTCTGGTTTTAGCTGGGGATATTGTGCCTTTTGCTGTATTGGATAAAAACCTTGAATTTTTTAGTTATCTCTCAGATAATTTTGAAAATACTTATTGGATTCCTGGCAATCACGAATATTATTATTACAATCTTGCAGATAAATGCGGTATTTTTCATGAAAAAATCAAAAGTAATGTTCATCTGCTGAATAACTACTCTCTCAAGATCAACGATATAGATTTTTTGTTTACTACTCTATGGTCACATATCAGTCCAACTAATCAATGGCGTATCCACAGTAGTATGAATGACTTTCGAGTGATAAAGCACGGTGACGATATTTTGTCAGTAGAGCAATATAATATTTTACATCAAGAGAGCTTGGAATTTTTGAATGAAGCTTTTACTTCTGCGACAACAGGAAGAAGTGTAGTGGTAAGTCACCATGCTCCAACATTTATGAATTACCCCACTAAATACAAGGGAGATACTTTGAATGAAGCTTTCGCTGTTGAGTTATTTGATTTAATAGAGAAATATCAACCTGATTATTGGATTTATGGTCATACTCATAGCAACTCCGTTGATTTCAATATTGACAAAACTCAATTATTGACAAATCAGTTGGGATATGTGAAGTATGGCGAACAAATCAGATATCATAATAATAAAATTATTGAAATACTTTAAAAAGTATGCTGATACATATTATAATTGCTCTATATTTGCACGATTGCATCGTCTTTGCAATAATGCATATATAAAGCAATTATCCTGATATATAATGATGTATAAATAGAGAATTGAAATGAATGAGCTTAAAATATATCTTAAAAGCACTTTGGGTATTGAACCGGAGATTCAACCATTAAAGACAGACAAGCTAAAAGCATTGCCACTGTATATTACAGGGGAATACACAGTTCAGCGTATTACCTTATTCCATCGTGATTTTTTACTTGTGGGTGTAAAAAATGATTTTACAACTGATAGGTTAAGAAAACATCTTGAAACAATCAGAGCTGCATTCAACACAAACACCATTGCCGTAATTACTAAACTTGAAGCATACAAACGCTTAAGATTAATTGAGAAAAAAATACCATTCATTATTCCCGGCAAACAAATGTATTTGCCCGATTTACTTATCGATTTGAAAGAGTTTGGGAATAAACCAAAGGAGTTGCCGGCAGCCATGCGTCCGGCCACACAATTCTTATTAATGTATCACCTACAAGTTGAACCTCTTGAAGGCATAAACCTAAAAGGAATAGCCGAAAAATTGGGTTACGATGCAGCAACAATTACGCGGGCTGTTTACTATCTGCACAATACTGATATCTGCACTTTAGAGGGAGCAAAGGATAAAACTTTGCATTTTAATAAAAGCAAAAGGGAGCTATGGGAACAGGTTGAACTATTGATGAATAATCCGGTGAAAAAAATACACTATTACAGTGGTTGGGTAGCTGACAACAACATGTATAGGTCTAACAATAATGCACTTGCACATTATTCCGATTTAAACGACGATGTAATTGAATACTACGCTGTAAAACCCGGATATACACGAATAATAGGTGGTGCAAACTTGAAAAAGACAGCTTTGCTTGAAGGAAATATTTGTATAGAAGAGTGGAAGTACAATCCCTTCCTTTTGGCAAAGAACGGATTTGTTGACTCGCTTTCTCTCTATTTATGCTTCAGAAACAAACCAGACGAACGAATTGAAATGGCATTAGAACAAATAATTGAAAATATAAAATGGTAAGAGGATTAGATATATTTAAAAAATACTTCGAGGCACTGCCTGCGATATTATTATAGGTGAAGCAGGCTTTACACCCCGTGCAACAAAAGATATTGATATTATTTTGGTTGTGGAGGCATTGAGTTCTGATTTTGTAAAACAGTTCTGGCAATTTGTGTTTGATGGCAATTACGAGCGCAAAGAAAAGAGCGAGGACGAACGCAAATATTATCGTTTTATGAAACCTGAAAACAAAGAATTCCCATTTCAGGTTGAACTATTTTCCCGTAACCCCGACCTGCTGGATTTATACGAAGGTACACATCTTACGCCTATACCTGTGGATGATGATTTAACTAGTCTTTCTGCCATTTTATTATGTGATGATTATTATAAATACATGATTGAGCATAGCACTATCGAAGATGGAATGAATCGAGCTAATACCGAATCCTTGATCTGTCTGAAAGCTAGGGCCTTTATTGACATTGCAGATCGGATAAAAAAAGGCAGCCATGAAGACAGCAAGAATCTCCGAAAGCACAAGGGTGACATATTCCGACTGGCAGTGATGCTCAATGAAGATGACGAGTTTGAATTGCCTAAAAATATTAATGCAGATATGCGGGTATTTATGGATGCGATTGCTGGCGACCTTCCTGACAAAGCCATTT
>JAGLSB010000241.1 GCA_023135955.1 Bacteroidales bacterium
CATCTTCAATGATATTAACAAAATCTGCTGCGATACCCTTACCCATCTTATCACTAAAGATGGAAGTTTTCTTCCTGTTAAAATCGGCCTCAAAAGCGTGGCCAATAGCCTCATGAAGCAGGATTCCTGAACCGCCAGCACCAAGAACTACGGGCATCTCCCCTGCTTTTGGCTTACCTGCTTCAAACATAATATTTGCCCGCGTTATAAATTCTGTTGCCATCTCCTCTACAAGATCATCGGAGAGCCATTCAAATCCTTTACGAAAAGATCTTGAGGACGAAGCCCGCTCCATCTGTCCATTCATTTCCATTATGCCATATAAGCCGAAAACAACTAATGGTCTGTAGTCGTAGGTAAGTCTCCCTTCAGAATTAAAAAACAAAATATAAGCAGTTTCATCATTTAATGAAGCCATCACTTTCGATACTTTTTTGTCAAGTTCGAAAACCCTGTCATTTATCTTCTGTAAATAAGGAAGCTTATCCTCAACTGAAATATGCTCCCACTTCTTACTTATTTTGTAATAGTCAGCAGGAATCTTCTCTTCCATCTGACGCTGATCAAATGTTTGAGGATTACTGGCAATATTGGCAGCCGTTTTTGCGACTTGCAGCATTTCTTCAAGGCTTACAGATTCTGAATAAGCAAATCCGGACTGATCACCTTTTAGCACACGAACTCCTACACCATAATCCACATTTGAATAAGCCTGGTTTACTTTCCCGTCTTCTAAAGATAGAGTATTGGAAATTTTATGTTCAAAGAAAAGATCCGCATAATCTCCTCCCTTCGACATTGCTTCTGAAATAACCTTCTGCAACATTTCAGTAGTGACTGAAAAATGATCTAGGTAACTTTGCATATTTTCTGATAAAGTTTTACTCTCACATGAATGGAGAAATGGAGGAAGTACCATGGTCCCAGCTAATGCGGTACCTCCTGTATTAATGAAATTACGTCTGTTTAGCTTCATTGTTAGTTTTATTTGAAGATCAATTTATTGATAGCAAATATTCTAATTAATGATAAAGTTTTCCAATTAGACAACGAAAATTACAAAATAATAAATCAAATTCAAATCTACAAAACGTGACTTATAACAGGATTATAAACTTTGATGGCATACAAAAATAAAATAAATCTGCTTTCAGACTTTTTCTATCTTTATAATTATGGGATCCCTATAGCTAGAGGAATGTGCTTACCTCAGCCTAGAACGGATAATAGCCCGCAGTGAAACATTACTCCTTGAAAACTACCCATAAATAAAAAAAGGCAGCCAATAACTGACTGCCTTTATTATTTTAATAAACTTTTTATTCTTTTTCAGAATCTGTTTCTTCTTCAGCAGCTTCATCCTTAGTAGCTTTCTTAAATTCTTTCATTCCCTGGCCTATGCCTTTCATTAGTTCCGGAATTTTTTTGCCGCCAAAAAGTAGAACGACAACTATTACAATAATAGCAATTTGTCCGGGACCAATCATTCCAAGTATTACAAAAAGAGTATTCATTTTCTTTATTTTAGAGTATTATTATTTTACAAAGTTAGAAAAAAAATTAATACCAAAGTAACATAATTTTTCTATTTAAAAAGGTTAACTATATCGTTGCCATTTGCATAAACCAATAAGCTAAGCAGCAATACCATACCTGCAACTTGAGCATATTCAAGAAACTTATCTCCTGGTTTACGTCCTGAAACAATTTCGTATAATAGAAAAGCAACATGGCCGCCATCCAAAGCAGGTATGGGTAAAAGATTCATAATTGCTAATATGATGGAAAGAAATGCTGTCATATTCCAAAAGATTTGCCAGTCCCATACGCCCGGGAAAATGCTCCCTATTTTAATGAATCCACCAATTTCTTCATATGCTTTAGTTTCAGGCTTAAATAGCAGCTTAAGCTGTTTCAGGTAGCTCGATACCATTCTTGACCCCTTAGAGATTCCGGCAGGAATAGACTCTACAATGGTATATCTTTTTTCTTCAAGTACGAAAAAACGACTCAAATCAAGATCGGCTTTCACGCCAATTGTACTGGTACTTGAAACTAAAAGATTTAAATCAATTGTATCTGTATCATTTCGTAGCACCTTAACTGGAATTACTTCATCTTCATAATTTGCAATCTCAGATCTAAATTCATCAAAAAATTCGGTTTGGACCCCGTAAATACCAATTACCCTATCATTTCTTCTCAATCCAGATTGGTATGCCAGGGAATCTTTATCGGTGAACTCATCTATATAAAAAGGCATTCTTGGAATAATTGGTAATTCTGATTTTAATAGGCTTGCAACGGTATTTTTAGGTAATTCCAATTCCATTTCCCTGCCATTTCGTTCTATCTGCAGGGTTTTTGCGTCATTTACAACAATATCATGGACTATTGCGAGATAATTTTCAACTTCATTTCCATCTATTCCAGTAATTTTATCTCCATTTCTTAGACCAAGGTTCATTCCAGTTGAATCAACCATAACACCGTAGGTCATATTTTTAACAGGTAAATAGGTTTCTCCCCAGGAATAGAGTACACCGACGTAGATGATTAGGGCAAAGATAAAATTGACCAGAACTCCTCCCAACATTATTAGAAGCCTTTGCCAGCTTGGCTTAGATCTGAATTCATAGGGCTGTGCAGGTTGCGTTAATTGCTCCTTATCCATCGATTCATCAATCATTCCGGATATTTTAACATATCCTCCTAAGGGTAACCAGCCGATGCCATATTCAGTTTCTCCTATTTGTTTTTTAAAAAGAGCGAACCAGGGATTAAAGAAAAGATAAAATTTTTCGACCCGTGTTTTGAATAATTTTGCAAAGGCAAAATGACCCATCTCATGTAGTATTATTAATATTGACAAGCTTAAAAAAAACTGTGCCGCTTTTACAAGAATTTCCATAATTAACTAATTAAACTTTTTGCAATTATTCTGGCCTCAGAATCCGACTGTCGTAAATCATCATAAGTCGGTTCAGACAGAAAAGTTGACTTAACTAAAACATTTTCTATTATTTCAGGCATTTGAAGGAAGCCTGTTTTCCCTTTTAAAAACGCTTCCACCACGACCTCATTTGCAGCATTCATTATGCAAGCCCAATTTCCACCTTTTTTCATTACCTCAAAAGAGATTGCAAGGTTACGAAATATTTTTGGATCGGGAGCCTCAAAACTTAAATTTGAATATTTGGTAAAATCTAAGCGTGGTAAACTAGACGGCAGACGTTCAGGAAATGATAATGCATAGTGTATGGGCATATGCATATCTGGCTCTCCCATCTGTGCTTTTACCGACCCATCTTTAAACTGTACCATAGAATGAATTACCGACTGAGGATGTATAATTATTTCTATTTCTTCAGGCTCTACTCCAAACAACCATTTTGCTTCAATGGCTTCTAGTCCTTTATTCATTAGTGTTGCAGAGTCGATTGTAATTTTATTTCCCATACACCAGTTCGGATGATTCAATGCTTGTTCAGGACCAACATCTTTAAGGAAATCTATAGATTTGCCTCTGAAAGGTCCTCCAGATGCTGTGAGAATTATTTTTTCTATCCAATCCGGATTTTCGCCAACCAGGCATTGAAAAATTGCAGAATGTTCAGAATCGACAGGAATTATCTTAACTCTTTTTTCCTGAGTTAATTTATTTATTAGAGATCCTGCCACCACAAGGGTTTCTTTATTCGCCAAAGCAATATTCTTACCAGCTTCAATAGCTTTTATTGTTGGAAGCAGTCCGGCATAGCCCACCATTGCAGTAAGAACAATATCGATACTTTCAAGCTGCATTGCATCAACTACAGATTCGATGCCAGCAAAAACCTTTATCGGAAATTTCTGAAGCTGGACCTTAACAAATTCGTAATTATCCTTATTGGTAACAATTACAATATTTGGTACATATTTGATTGCTTGCTTAACAAGTAATTCCTTATTATTATGCGCGGAAAGAAGTTCTACGGTAAATTGTTGAGAATTATCCGCAATCACTTCCAGAGTCTGTGTCCCTATTGAACCAGTTGATCCCAGTATTGCAATTCCTTTTCCCATTTTTCTATCTAGAATACAATTAATTCTTCAGGATTAAGAGCCACTCCATTCTGCCATATTTCAAAGTGAAGGTGAGGTCCGGTTGTTAGTTCCCCGGAATTGCCAATTATGGCAATTGCATCACCAGCTTTAACTCTAATCCCTACTTTTTTAAGCAATTCTGCATTATGCTTATAAACCGAAATAAGATTATTGTCATGTTGAATTTGTAATACATGACCGGTTTCAAGAGTCCAGCTTGCCATTGTTACAGTTCCATCCAGTGTGGCTTTAACCACTTCATTTGGAGCTGCTACCACATCGGTACCAAAGTGACTAGCCATGGGATTAAAACTATTTGTAACCATACCTCTCACAGGACTGAAAAAGTGAAGTTTTTCAAGGCTTACATTATTTACAGAATTGATGCTAACAGGAATACTAAGTTTTTCAGCAAGTTCAAGATCGTGTCTGAGAATAGAATCTGATTTTGATCTTAGCACCGCCAAATTTGCTTCTCCCATTGAGCTGATTTTTTCAGTTTGAAAATCTTCCGGTTTATCTCCTCTTATAACCGCGTTTAAATTAGCAAAATATTGATCTCTGTATTTTATTTCCATTTCCAGAGAATCGAGTCGGATTTTATTCTGGATGATATTATTTCTCATTTTAACATCAGGATAGCCCGGTATTAGTTCTCTTAGCGGAGTATAAGCAATTGAGGACCAAAATACTGCTGTAAGTATAATAATTAACAATCCACTTACAAAAATGAAATTCAGTCGGTTAAGTTTTATACTACCTACTTCCTTAAAAGTACTATCATTTAATAAAACCAAACGATACTTGTTTCTCAGTGTTTCAAGAATAGTATTTCTCTCTTTTTTCTTCTCGTCAATCATCAGACTTTATTTAATCTACAACCTTAATTTCTTGAGATTCGCTTTGCCATAAACCATGATTTGTACATACAGCCATAGCAGCTATATTCATGCTTTGTTTTGGAACAACATAAAAATCAACCTCCACCTGAGCTGGTTGATTTCCAAACATACCGGGAGTAAAATGTACCTCAGCGAGAAATGTTTCACGATTCCATAGCTGAATATAACTAATATAATGCTCCGGGATATCAGGATGTTCATATTGCTCTCCAATAATCACTTTTACCTTTAATTTTTGATTGCGTTTTGCAGTTTTATTAGTAATAATTCTTGGTGTATGTCGATCGAAATAGTCTTTTCGGACCTCCTTTTCTTCCTTAGTAATATCGACAGGTGTAAATACTCTGGGCATAATAGTAAATTAATTAACAAGCTTATTTCAATAATTTTCCAAAAATAGCTGATTTTTTTTGAGAATACTAAACAAAGCAGTACATTTGCACTCACAATAAAGGAAAATCGTTCTTTTAATATAAAAAATTGAGAATTGAGTAATTCCAAATCTTATTGGAGTATTAACTCAATATCTATAAAATATATTGCGGGGTGGAGCAGTTGGTAGCTCGTTGGGCTCATAACCCAAAGGTCATCGGTTCAAGTCCGGTCCCCGCTACTAAGTAGGACTCCTCATCAGATTTGATGGGGAGTCCTTTTTTTATGCGCTTTTTGTGATTGATAATGAGTACCTTATGAATGTAATTTAGTGGGAACCATAGTTAGATATAAACATATAAAGCAGCTCTAAAATTGTTCAGATACATTATCTAATATTCATACATAGTTGATGTTCAGGCTTGTAGAGGTTAATTACAAGTTAGATATATGGTTTAGTTACATCCTAGTTACATGTATAGAAAGCATACTTGTATTTTAGGAAAGTCCCATTTATTATTCAACTTGAAATACTTTCCAAAACCCTGTTGTTTCACTTTCCCTTGAAATAATACCCTTCTTTTTCAATGTATTAATATGTTTCTGAACCGCGGACTCATTTATTCCGAGTTTTTTCGACAATATTTTTCTAGAAATACCGGGATCTTCAATTATCAAATCAATAACTTCTTTTTGCCTATCTGTAAGATGACTAACTTGACCACCAACTTGACCACCAACTTGACCACCAACTTGACCACCATTTGCAGGAAGAACCATTCTTAAAAAGTTATCTGTAAAAGTGAAACAACTTTTATCATAACTTTGCAATATTCTTGGCACTCCGGAACCCAGTTGTTCAACCATGCCCAAATCTTTAAATACACGCATCAATTCCTTATTTCTCGGAACTGAAAAACCCTCAAAGAATTCTTCCTGACTCAATCCTTCAGGTAGCCCACCCGTAGAAGTAATTTCAATTCTGTCGGGAAAGATTTCAAACTTGGGGGGTACTTCTCCTGTGAAATCATTATGTACAAAGGCATTAATCACAGCTTCACGAAGTGCAATTGGATCCCATAGCCTTTGATTCTCCCTTTCTTTTGAAGTTATTTGAGTTGCTGTTGGATTTTCTAATTCAATTTTATCAAGTACTTGTTTTGCCGCACGAATCAGGCAGGCAAAGCCATATTCATTATTCTCTGCTAAATCCACTCGTGTAAGGCTGCTATACTTAGCTACTTTAATAGATGTAGAATTATTGTCAGCAAGCAGGTAGGCAACATAATTGTATTCAGTTGAACCTGACAACAGTTCAAGGTTTGCAGCAAAGTGTTCGTTAAGCGTCATTCCTACGGATTCGTAGTATATTTTCAGTTGTTCGAATTTCAAATCTTGCTTCCATGAAATAATTCTCCCAAGGGAATTTCTTGTTCGTTTTGCAAAAAGCTCATCAATCATTTTTTGTTGCATCGGCTCAGCAGCTGTTCCAATTCTTTTGAAACACCCTTTCTCTGTCATACCATATTTTTTCTTGTAATATGGTTTCTCAGGTCCACTTGCAATAATGATCTTAATAATATTTTTTCCGTCTCTCTGTTCAGATTGAATATCAAATAAACCCATGCAGGAGGGCAGTATATTATTCTTAATTCGGTCTTTCAGTTTTAGCATATCATTATCCAAGTCGTTAACGCCAAGGACTGTTCCATGTTTGTCAATGCCAAAATATATTATACCACCTTCGTGATAGTTGAGAAAGGCGATGACTTCCTTTTCGATATCAAGTTCTTTAGTCAGGACTTCTTTGTATTCTATTCGATTTGTTTCGGACATATCATTTCAATAGTTTATTATAATACCTCTTCCTTTGCTTAAACATCTTTTCAAAGTAATCAATTTTTATATCTCTGTAATCAAAAATAACTGGTCGTTTTTCAGATCGTTGTATCCTTCCGATATATTGAATAAGTTTTCCCTCAAAAGCGAAAGGATAAACAATGAACAAACACTCTAAGTTGCTAATATCTATTCCTTCTCCAAAAAATTGACCTGTTGAAATTACGATTTTAAAATGACCTTGCTTAATCTGTTCAATTTTACTTTTCCTGGAACTTTCCGGATCGTCTCCATGGATAGTAATAGTTTCAAATTTATCTTTCAAATACAGATTCAGGATATCGACATGCGCTTTTCTTTCAGAAAGGATTAGTATTGTTTTAAATCGATGTGAATTTTCTTCAATATCCTTTATTATTAATGAATTACGCTGAGTATCATGAACAAGGATTCTAGATATGGTCTCATATTTATCTATTTTGTAGTTAAACGGAGCATATAAGTCGGTATCAATAATATTGATTTCAGTTTTAATATTTTTCTTCGCCAAGTATTCCTGTTGATTTACCTGATGTAAAATATTACCAATATAGATAAATATCAGTTTTTGATCATTGTTCTTTCTTTTTGGTGTTGCAGTTAATCCGTATAAATAGAATGAATTAAATTTCATAATTACTTCTCTGAAAGACTTCGCAGGTATATGATGACATTCATCAATAATAATTGTACCAAATGCATTTGATAGTTCTGAGAAATCTTCAACTCGTGCCAGAGATTGGATCATTGCAATAGTGATGATTTTTCCAACAATATTCTTCTGATTACCAATTTGTCCGATGTCCTTTTTTGGGATTTTCAGGAAACTTTGAATCCGATCAATCCATTGATCAAATAATTGTTTCCGATGGACAATGATGAGCGCTGGTTGTTGTTTTTCAACAATTATTTCAAGTCCTATAACTGTTTTTCCAGATCCAGGGGGAGAAACTATCACCCCGAAATCTTTTTCACGCACTCTGTTAAGAGCAGATTCTTGATGATCTAATAATTCAATTTCAGAGTTTAACTCAATTGATTTCTTCTTTTGTCTTTTATCAACAATCTCGAAAGCTATATTCTCTGTCCTACAGAATTGAACTAATGTTGAAATAAAGCCCCTTGGAATCATTATTTCGTTGTCGGTTTCATCTATTAGATTGAAATATTTTTCGGTCTTGAAAGTGCTTTTCCCAAGATTCTTTTTAGCCAGGTAATCTGAATTATAAAAGTTGAGTTGTTCTCTTAAAAAAACAATAAGCTTTTGACTAAGATGGAATCGTTTAAGGTATATCTGATTACTGATACGGATTTCTAAATCGGATTTGGTTTCATTGTCAAAATAAGAAGTGAATACTTCTTGCGGGTTTTCGTTGAATAGTTTGTTGAATAAAGCTTTTAGATTTTCTGTGCTTACTTTTCGAATTTTAGTCAAATATTCCCACTGGTCTTTTATCAATTCCTGTGTCTCAGGATTAATAAAGCCTGAATTACCATTCTTAATAGATTGTCCTTGCAATGGAAGTGCAATAAGGTTCCCATATCCTTTTCCTGAGTGAAAATCCTGATTTGGGAATAGCCTGTCAAAACTGGGTTCTTTTTCGAAGTGGGAGATAATATTTGCTTGTCTTAATAGTTCAAACATTATTTTTCGACTCTGACTTGCAGGGAATGCATCTTCAAAAAAGACCCATAAATGACCACCATTCCCTGATCTGGATCGTTCCACATATGAATGAATTTCATATTCTTTACAGGTTTTATGAAGCCTTCGAATAGAATCTATCCAGTTAGCTTTGTCGAAATCAACCGCAATGAAAAATGAAGTATTGTCTTTTAGTAATGGATAGATGCCATATGTAGCTTTTCCCTCAAGGTGTATTGTTATAGTTGAATCATCATATGGCAAATGTTCCTTGTTTTTATAGTCTTTGAAAATGCCTCCTTGTGCTTTATATTTGTTGTAATCATCCCAATTCACCTTGTAAGCTGGCATATATCCACTTCGACCTTCCCTGTTCCAGCGAACTGCATATAAATCAGTTCGTCCACGAAAGAGAGATTTATATAGCTCAATATTAAGCTCTTTTTCAGACATATTACAAATATACTTAACTATTGTACTTATGAAAAATCAAGTGATAATATGAAGGTTCAGAAAATCAACAACTTCCTTCAAATCTCTCACCAAATCTAAGTTAGATATTTCACCGGTCCCCGCTACTAGAGAGGACTCCTCACCATTTTCGGTGGGGAGTTTTTATTATCCCCCTCTGAATCCCTTTGAAATTGTGACTTTGCGAGAAATAATATTGAAAATAATACAATATTAAAACATAATTAATATACCTCCAGATATTAAAACCCCGGAGGTATATGGTAGAGGAATCTATTCACCGCTTATATTGAATTTCAGCATAAATTCTTTCATCCGGTCATACGAATAATGAACATTGTTCAGACTTCCTGGCAAACGAGCCCATGTTGGTTTGTACCAATTTTCGAATGGCGGATACTCAGCTTTCAGTGTCTCTTTTTCAAGTGTTTCGAGTTTTTCCATCGCTTGGTAAATGAGTGCTCTACTGGTCTTGCGATTAGGACGTTTTTGGGCAAATTCCCACATAAGAGCTGCTGCCTGAGTAGGACGATAATCAATGAGCATTCCATACATCGCATTATCGAAAAAGAAAAGTGTCTGTTCCTTATTCATTTTAGATGTAGCCTGTTCAGCCGACTTGAAAATCACGTCATACTTTCTCTCGCGCTCCCTTATTTCTTCAAGCTCAACACTGACTTTTTCATTAGGCACAACTATTTTGTGTGTAAAAGGAAGACAGTACCCTGCTTCCAGCATTGCTCTGTCTAATGACTTCGCCCCCTGCCAAATTTGGTTATGAGAATGTATCATTTGGAAGTACCCGTTATAGGTAGCAAGCGCATCATTTGCTGCCTCATTTCCAAAATATTCACGGCACCACCATTCTGTAAACCGGTTAGCGCCGCCTGGTTTACTAAGTGCCTCATCGGCATCCCAGCAGATTTCTGCAATGAAACGGGTATTCATCA
>JAGLSB010000242.1 GCA_023135955.1 Bacteroidales bacterium
CCACCTCGGAGGTCTTTAAACCTCAGAGGTCTAAAACTAAACACCAATCTTGAGATTAATCGTAAAAATCACAGAATCAATTATATACGCAATTGTAACAGATACGTATTATACAGAAACCTCGGAGGTTTATAGTATATATTATATTTTGAAAAATGCACAAATAATCTATAATCGTTCCTCATTAATAAAAGACACCTTAATAAATGTCCCTTAGGTATTTTGTTATGTAGAGACGAGGCACGCCTCGTCTCTACAATTATTATTTTTATTTAGATTTATCCGGTGCAGTCGGAACAGCTGGAATTGCTTTATATTCATCCATCTGACCCATTATAACCTCAATTGCTTTGTCTAACTGTGCATCATTGCCAAGAAATTCCTGGTGAGGATCGTTATCCAGATATATATCGGGATCAACTCCATAACCTTCAATAATCCATTCGCTTTTTTCACCACTGTATGACGCAAATTCAGGCTTTCTCATGTCCTGTCCATCGAGGAAAGGAAGAGAACCAGTAATTCCAACTACGCCGCCCCAGGTACGGGTTCCAATTACAGTTCCAAGCTTATTTTTCTTGAAAGAGTATGGGAACAAGTCACCATCAGAAGCTGAAGACCTGTCGATGAGTAAAACTTTTGGCCCCAACATCTGAGCATTAGGAATTGGATTTCCTTCAGGATAATTCCGTCTCATAGTTGCACGGGTTAAATCTCTTCTTAGTCTCTCAATTATCATAGGGGAAACATTACCGCCGCCATTGCCTCTATCGTCAATAATAAGTCCTTTTTTATCTAATTGAGGATAAAAATGTTTAACAAATTCATTCAAACCACCAGGACCCATATCCGGAATGTGGATATAACCAATTTGGCCATTCGTTTTTTCAGCTACATAATCGATATTATGTTGAACCCATTTGTAATAATAAAGAGCTGATTCATCGGCCAGTGGTTTTACTATTACTTTTCGACTGCCATCCATTGTTGGCTTTGAATTCACTGTTAATTCTACATCTTTGTCTGCTAAACCTACAAGAGAAGCATAGATATCCAGCATATTAGCAGTTGAATTTCCGTTAACAGCAAGAATAAAATCTCCTTCATTAACACCTACTCCAATTTCTGTTAGGGGAGATCTGAGAGCTGAGCTCCAGTTTGCACCTTTTAGAATATTATCAACCCTGAAAAATCCTGATGAATGCTTGCTGACATCTCCACCAAGAAGACCGGTTTTGATTCTTTCCGGCTTAGGTTTTTCACCAGAATTGATATAGGAATGTCCCACACTCAATTCACCAATCATCTCACCAATCACATAGGTCAAATCATCACGATGTTTTACATAAGGAACAAGTTGTCCGTACTTTGTTTGCATCGCTGGCCAATCAACACCATGCATATTTGGAACATAGAAAAAGTCGCGCATTTGTCTCCAGCTTTCATCAAAAATCTGGGCCCACTCCTCGTTATGATTGAGATTAACTTTCATAGCTGATAAATCAATTGGTTCAGTAATTTTTACAGCTGCACTTGGAAGGTCAATAACTGCCCATTTACCCATAGTTCCTACTAACATTTTTTTACCGTTGGCTGAAATTCCGAAATTCAGGTTCTTACCTAATTCTGTTTCTTTTTTCTTTTTCAAATCAAAGACTTTGGCAGTTGTTCCGGAAGCTCGTTGCCAGTCAATATAATAAACTTTATCCGTTGCAGCCTGTAGATTGAAATAATTTGAAGCCTTCATGTCTAAAGAAAGTATTCTGTCTCCTATACCTTCAATATCGATTTTCGTACTGTTATCTTCTTTCTTTTCATCTTTTTTATTGTCGTCCTTTTTCTTTTCATCATTTGCATCTTCTTCACCATCATCTGTTTTTACCATCGGATTTTCAGGGGCAAAGGGTGAGGGAGTATCTTTTGCAAGAGTTACCAGATAGACCTTAGACATATTTGAATATGAGTGGTTCCACTCTGTCTGACTGTAAGTAGGATTAAAATCCCTGCTCGAAACAAAATATAGGTATTTACCATCTGGTGAGAATTCAGGAGATCCGGAATCATACCAGCTGTCTGTTACTATATGATGATTTTTTGATTCAAGATCATATAATTTTATTGTGCCAAAACGATTTTTCGAGGCCGAACCATAAGTTATCCATTTACTGTCGGGCGACCAATCGTAATCTCTGGGAACATTATAATTCTCCTTTGTTACCAAAGTAATAACTCCACTTTCAACATTTACATATCTCAACCTCATTTTCCTATCGTGGAATAGAATCTTTTTACTATCGGGCGACCATTTAAAACTAAATATATATGTATCAGCATTATTTGTTAATTGTTTTGCAGGTTCTGAACCATCCTGCTTCTGAGTATAAATTTCGAATTCACCGGATTTATCTGAAATAAATGCAATGCTTTTCCCATCTGGTGACCATTCTACATTTCTTTCATGAATACCTGAAGATTGAGTGTAATTATACGTTATTCCAGCTTCAACAGGCACACTGAAAATTTCTCCCCGTGCAGCAAGAATTACTCTTTCTCCATTTGGTGATACATCACCTGAAGCAATACTTTTACTAACATCCTTAATTTCTGTTCTTGCATATGGTGAGTCTTCAGCAATAGAAATACTTATTTTTGTCGACTCATTGGTTTCAGGGTTGAATTTGTAGATAAAACCACCATTCTCAAATACAATCATATTATCATTTGAGGAAGGAAATTTAACATCATAATCTTCAAAGTCAGTAACTTTATCTGTTGATTTAGTATCCAGATCATAAACAAAAAGATTCATTCTTCTGTCCCTGTCAGATAGGAAATAGATTTTATTACCAATCCACATAGGGATAATCTCTTGTGCATCAGTATCTGTTATCTTTTCAACTTTTCCTGACTTGAAGTCTAGTATTCTAATATCATCAGCCATGCCACCTTTATAATATTTCCATGTTCTGAATTCTCTGAATACCCAGTTAAAAGCAAGTTTCATTCCATCAGGAGAATAAGACGAGAAGCCTCCTGAAGAAAGAGGAATTTGCTCTGACAAACCTCCATCAACAGAAACCTTAAATAATTGTCCCTTAAATGAATTAAAAGTAATTTTTCTGGATCTGTACAGGATATGCTTACTGTCTGGGGTCCATCCTAAAACAATATTATTTGGGCCCATTCGGTCACCCATATCATCACGAACCAAAGTAGCAGTGAAAGTTAATCTTTTCGGAGTGCCACCTTGGGCAGGGATAACAAAGACTTCAGTGTTTCCATCATACTGGCCTGTAAAAGCAATAAGTTTACCATCTGGAGAGAATCGCGCAAAAGATTCATAACCAATATGACTGGTTAATTTTCTTGCCATTCCACCATCAGATCCTACTGTATAAAGATCTCCTGCATTGGAAAATACAATTTGATCTCCATAAATTGTTGGAAATCTAAGTAAACGAGTTTCATCTTGTGCATTAGAAATTTCAAATACAAATAACATTAATGCTAGAATTGTGAAAAAACGATTTTTCATAAGTTTTAATTTTAATCGGAATTTATATATAATTTGTTTTATTTAAACTAGAAGGCGGTAAATTTAAACAATTCTGTTATTTTTAAACGAAAAATTATTCTGTTGTTGAAAACATCATTGTCAGAGATATGTTCATTGCAGTATCTTTGTGAGGATCAATACTAGCGAGCGAAAATGAAGAGATATGTAATCCAGGGAATCAGTTTATTCATAGCCTTCTTATTAGTACTGAATGTAAATCAATCAGGTTTTAGTGCTTTGAACGATTATAAAACAGCGGTGCAGAGCGAACCAGCCTTTTTATCTGCTGATACTTTATGGGTCGATTCTGTTCTTAATTCTTTGAATCTGGAAGAGAAAATTGCTCAATTAATAATGATACCAGCATATTCTTATATGGGTGAGGAACATATTAAAAGTATCAGGCAGCTTATTCAAAAATATAATATTGGTGGAATTATTTTCATGAAGGGAAGCCCGGTCAGGCAGGCTCAGATGACTTCTCATTTTCAATCGATAGCAAAAACCCCTATTATGGTTGCCATGGATGCTGAATGGGGATTGGGAATGCGCCTTGATTCGGTCATTACTTATCCCTGGCAAATGATGCTGGGCGCAATTCAAGACGAATCTCTGATTTATCAAATGGGGTTTGACATTGGAACCCAGTTAAGAAGATTGGGAGTTCATATTAATTTTGCACCGGTTGTCGATATAAATAATAATCCGGACAATCCGGTTATCAACTCCAGATCCTTTGGGGAAGATCGGGAAAATGTAGCCCGTAAAGCACTTATGTATTCTCAAGGATTGGAAGATGCAGGTGTTATTGCTACTCTCAAACATTTTCCCGGACACGGTGATACAGATGTCGACTCTCATTATTCATTGCCTGTAATTAAACACAATAAAGAAAGACTAGATTCCCTTGAATTATTTCCATTTGAATATGGTATCAGAAAAGGAGCTCAGGCTATTATGTCTGCCCATTTAAATGTATTAAATCTTGATTCGACCCAAAACTTAGCTTCCTCTCTTTCTTCAAAAGTAATAAAGGATCTTCTATTAAATATAATGGATTTTAAGGGGCTTGTATTTACTGATGCTTTGAATATGAAAGCAGTCTCGAATTTTTACAAGCCGGGAGAGCAAGAAATTTTGGCATTTAATGCAGGTAACGATATTTTGTTAATGCCGGTCGATGCTCAGAAAGCAATATTAAGTATAAAAAAGGAGATTAAA
>JAGLSB010000243.1 GCA_023135955.1 Bacteroidales bacterium
CTACAAGGAAACTTCAGTAAGTTATATTCACCTGACAACGGTGAAAGGAAATAAACAATTATTGCCAATTAATAATATAAGTACATGAAAACTAAAACCTTCCTCTTATTACTAACAATATTTACAATGAATTCTTGTGACACGAAATCCCCTGTTGATATGATTATCACAAATGCTGTCATTTATAGTGTTGATAGTTCTTTCAATACTTTTGAAAGCATGGTTATCAAAGATGGACTGATTGCAGATATTGGCAATAATCAGGAAATTCGAAAACATTATTCATCGAATAAAGTATTAGATCTGAATGGAAAATCTGCTTATCCAGGATTTATTGATCCGCATTGTCATTTTTATGGATATGGAAATGGCTTAAGAGAAGCCAATTTGCGAGAAACCAGTTCACTTGAAGAAGTATTAGAAAAAATAAAAGATCATGCCAATAAGCATCCTGAAGGCTGGATCATAGGTAGAGGATGGGATCAGAATGACTGGGAAAATAAAGAGTGGCCATCCAATGAGGAATTAAATATACTTTTCCCTGACAGACCTGTAGTATTGGTCAGAATTGATGGCCATGCCACACTGGTTAATCAAAAAGCATTAGATCTTGCCAACATAAATAAGAATACTGTAATTGATGGTGGTGAAATCTTATCTAAAAATGGAGAACTTACCGGAATTCTCATCGACAATGCTACGGGCGAAGTTAATTCTGTCATTCCAAAAGGAGGAGTAAAAGAAATTAAAGAGGCCTTATTAGGTGGCCAGGAGAATTGTTTTGCTGTCGGACTTACATCTGTTCATGATGCAGGACTATATTTAAATGTAATCGAGACTATTGATGAACTTCAGCATAATAAGATGCTAAAGATGAGAGTTTATGCAATGCTGAGTCCTACAGAAGAAAATTTCGAGAAATATATGTATAATGGAATTTACAAAACAGACCGACTACATATTGCTTCCATTAAGCTTTTTGCAGATGGAGCATTGGGTTCGAGGGGGGCACTTATGATTGAACCCTATAGTGATGACCCTGAAAATTCAGGACTTCAGGTTGCAAGTTATGACTACTTACATAAAATGACCTCACTAGCTGATTCTTTTGGATATCAGGTAAATACACATTGTATTGGGGACGGTGCAAACAGATTAATGCTAAAAATATATAGTGATGTATTAAAAACAGAAAATGATAAAAGATGGCGAATTGAGCATTCACAGGTTATACATCCTGATGATTTCAATATTTTTGGTAAATATTCAATTATTCCTTCTATTCAAACTACTCATGCAACCTCAGATATGTACTGGGCAGAGGAAAGATTAGGCGATAGGATTCAATATGCCTATGCTTATAAGAAATTACTGGAGCAAAACGGATGGCTTCCAAACGGCAGCGATTTTCCGATCGAAAGTATCAATCCTCTTTACGGTTTTTTCGCAGCCGTATCCAGAAAGGACCATTCAGGATGGCCAGAAAATGGATTTCAGGCTAAAGAATCTCTTAGTAGAGAAGAAGCCATGAAAGCAATGACTATCTGGGCTGCTAAATCCGGATTTGAAGAAAATGAATTAGGTAGTCTTGAACCAGGTAAGAAAGCCGATTTTGTCATCACAGACCAGGATATTATGAAAGTCCCGGAGATGGACATATTTGAAACTAAAGTCTTAAAGACATTTATTGCAGGAGAAGAAGTTTATTCCTCAAAATAATCTTATGATCAAGCGTGCAGAATTGAATAATTTAATCGAAGTTTTATTTATTTACCACTCTTGTGTAATTGAAATGAATATTCGTGGCTTATATAACTGGAATTCCGGATATGAAAAAATTGGTGAGATATTTCTTAATTATCAAAAAGATACATTTCAGGTTATGGAGAGGAAGATTTAAAACATAATTACAAAAAATGCTTTATATTCTCTGTAACAATATGGCCATCGAAAAGCTGAATGATTCTGTGAGCTTTATCGGCATCAGTTTTCGAATGAGTCACCATTATCACTGTTGTTCCTTCATGGTTTAATTCGGAGAGAAGATTCATAACTTCTTCTCCATTCGCTGAATCAAGATTACCTGTTGGTTCATCAGCAAGTATTAGTTTCGGCTTTGATATTACCGACCTTGCAATAGCTACTCTTTGTTGCTGTCCTCCAGATAACTGCAATGGGAAGTGATTTTTGCGATGTGATATTTTCAGTCTGTCAAGTACTTCAGTTACTCTATACCTTCTCTCACTTGTAGAAACTCTTTGATATAAAAGTGGTAACTCAACATTTTCAAATACATTTAACTCATCGATGAGATTAAAACTTTGGAAAACAAAGCCAATATTTATTTTTCTAATAGCGGATCTTTTTCTTTCAGGTATTTTAGATACATCATCACCAAGGAAGAATAACTTACCACCATTAAGATTATCCAATAGTCCGACAATATTAAGCAAAGTTGTTTTCCCACATCCAGAAGGACCCATTATGGCAACAAATTCCCCAGCACCAATTTCAAGATTTACTTTATTTAGTGCTGTAGTTTCCACTTCATCTGTACGGAAAACCTTTGTTAATTCAACTGTCTTAATCATAAAATAGAATTTAAGCAGTAAATATCGTCATTTTTTATCTTTCAATACCTGTTTATTATTCCCAACATAGAATTTAGATGCCTTGTTACATAAAACTATTGTGTAAGAAAAAATAGAAATAGCAATACCAATAATCCATATCCAGACTACTTTTCTTGAAAGAAATTTTTTCTTCTCAATCTTTCTATCCATACCTTCCATTACAATTTTTTGACCTTCTAATTCATTAATTATACCAAAGCATCTATTGTATTGTATTTCAGAAATTTAATCAAATCTGAAATTTAACAAAATTTTAAGGAAGTGTCCGAAAATATAACATTTATCGTTCGAATCCGAACATTTTGCTTAAAGATTTGTATTTTTGAAATGAAGCGGATAATCTGGCATAGCATAAAACCATAAAATTATTATTCTTGTATTAAAAAACATGGTAAAAAGCTAATTGAATCTATGTGTAGATATACTAATTAATAAATTAGTCAATGGATAGTTTCGCATTAATTAAAATGCTAAATATATGAGTGCAAAAATTGGAAAAGTTCTTGCTGTCGATGATAACGAAGACATTCTCTTTGCCCTTAAACTTCTTTTGAAAAATGAAGTAGAAAGGATAGAAACTCTTTCAAGTCCTGAAGGAATTCCCGAAATAATGAAGGCTGATAATTGGGATGTAATCCTTCTTGATATGAACTTCACAAAAGATGCTATAAGCGGACAAGAGGGTTTTGACTGGTTGGAAAAAATACTTGCTATTGATCCTCAGGCTGTAATTGTATTTATTACAGCATATGGTGATGCAGAAAAAGCTGTCAAGGCTATTAAAGCCGGAGCCAATGATTTCGTTCTTAAACCCTGGCAGAATGAGAAACTGATGGCCACCATCAATTCTTCAATACAACTTAGAATATCCCGTAACGAAACAATAAAACTAAGGCAGAAACAGAGAGAAATATCTGCTGTCTTAGACCAACCTTTCACCGAATTTATAGGAAGATCTGATGGAATGATGCAGGTTTTCAACACAATAAAAAAAGTAGCAGGTACTGATGCCAGTATTCTAATACTTGGAGAAAATGGTACAGGAAAAGAACTTGTTGCAAGAGCTCTTTATAGAAATTCCCTTAGGAAAGATGAAGTATTTATCAGTGTTGATCTTGGTTCTATAGCTGAAACTTTATTTGAAAGTGAATTATTTGGACATGAAAAAGGAGCTTTTACCGATGCCAAAGCGGCGAAACAAGGTCGATTCGAAATTTCTTCGGGTGGAACTCTTTTTCTCGATGAGATAGGGAACCTCTCTCCACAAATGCAAACAAAATTACTCACTATAATTGAAAGAGGTGAAGTTACCAGGGTAGGTGCAAACAAACCCATACCAATTAATGTCAGAATAATTACAGCCACAAATAACGACATTCATAAGGAGGTTGATGAAGGGAAATTCAGGCAGGACCTCCTTTACCGTATTAATACTGTTGAAATTCAGTTGCCCCCTTTACGGGATCGACATGGAGACATTCCAATTCTTGCCGATCATTTCCTGAAAATCTATACCCGGAAATACAGAAAGAGCATCAAAGCTATTCAGGCTGGTGCCATGAAAAAACTCAACAAATATCAATGGCCGGGTAATGTGCGAGAATTACAGCATGCTATAGAAAGAGCAGTTATTATGTCTGATGGTGATATGCTCTCAGAAGACGATTTCATTTTATCGACTCAGAATAAAATGGGCAGCGATTTTGAATTCGATACTTTAAATCTGGATGAAATCGAAAAAGCAGTTATTCAAAAAGTAATTAAACAATATCAGGGAAATATAACACAGGCATCTCAAGACCTTGGCCTGACACGAACTTCCTTATATCGAAGAATGGAAAAACATGGGCTATAGAAGTTTTCGATTAAATTTGATCATCAGAGTACTGATTCTGGCAGCTTCAATTTTTTTATTTTTCTTTCTGCTTGGAACTCAGACTTACCTGACACCCATACTTGTTTTAGTTGCATCAACTTTACAAGTATTCGCTCTTATCTGGTATGTTGAAAAAACTAACAGAGATCTGACAAGCTTTCTTGAATCTATAAGGTTCTCAGAATTTACCCGCTCATTTCAAATAGATGGATTGGGATCTTCATTCAATGAGTTAAACACTGCTTTTAATGATGTAATATCTGATTTTCAGAAGGTTCGATCTGAGAAGGAAGAGCACTTCCATTATCTTCAAAGCATTGTTGAAAATATCGATGTTAGTATACTCGCATATCAGAAAGACGGAACCATTGAAATGATAAATACCGCTTCAAAAAAACTCTTCCAGATGGGAAGCATTAAGAACATTGAAAAACTTGAAGCCTTATCGAAGGAACTAGTTGAAACCCTTCTTGCTATTAAGCCGGGAGAAAATAAGCTTGTAAAAGTTCATAATTATGACGATTTCTTGCAATTAGCTATAAACTCAACAGAATTTAGACTCAAAAACAAAGTCATTACACTTGCTACGATTAAAAATATCCAGAATGTTTTAGAGGATCAGGAAACAGAAGCCTGGCAAAAACTAATCAGAGTTCTCACACATGAGATAATGAATTCAATCACACCAATAGCAAGTTTATCAGACACTCTCGATTCGATGCTAAAACCATATACTGCTAAAGGAAGTAATTCTAATCCGGACAAAGATACAATTTTTGAGATTCAGAACGCTTTACAAACTATTTCCAAACGTAGTTCCGGATTAATGCACTTCGTTAATACATATCGTAATCTTACAAGAATACCTACACCTAACTTTAATAGCGTTAAACTTGTAGATTTATTTGAAAATCTGTCATCCCTAATGGAAAAAGAATTAAAGGAGATGAATATTGATTGCATAAAAATTATTGAGCCAAAGAGTCTTGAAGTTCTTATGGATGAACAGTTAATTGAACAAGTAATGATTAATCTTATTAAGAACTCCATTCATGCTATGGAAGGAATTAAAAATGGGAAAATTACTCTAAATGCATTTTATAATAGACGTGGAAAAATTACTATTAAGGTTAGCGATAACGGTATGGGAATCTTAAAAGATGTCCTTGATAAAATTTTTATTCCTTTTTTTACTACAAAATCAAGTGGCTCAGGTATCGGACTCTCCTTATCCCGACAAATTCTAAGACTACATGGTGGTACAATAACGGCGACCTCAATTCCTGAAAAAGAAACTACTTTTACAATGACCTTTTAATAATAAGGGCCTGATTATTGCGTTCTTTTTGTAATTCAACCATAAAATGAAAAACTTCTATAGATTAGGCTTTTTTGCTATTATTATTGCGATCCTCTCTTGTAAGAGGGAAGATCCCGTTATTCCGAAAGATGAAGATATGACTAATGGAGACATCAGCGAATGGATTTATTATCATATGAATTACATTTATTTATGGGAGGATTATATTCCTCAAGGATTAAATCCTCTTTCTGAAGATAACCCAAAAAAATTCTTTGATTCAATTTTATATAAGGTAGAAGACAAATGGTCGTATATCACTGATGATTATGCTTCATTTGCGCTGGACCTTGAAGGCACCCCAGTTGCTGTGGGATATTCACCTGCTTTTGGAAGATTTAGTAGCTCAGACAAGGTATTTATGGTAGTAAAATATGTTATCAAAGATACTCCGGCTAGTGAATCGGGATTAGAACGGGGAGATATCATTATTAAAATTGATGGTACACAGTTAGATACACTTAATTATCATGACTTCTATGATTTGGATAGCTATACGGTCGGGCTGGCAGAGTATAATGACTCTACTCTGATGGAAACAGGAGAAACAATTTCACTTACAGCAGAAATAATAAGTGCCAATCCGGTTTTACATCATGAAATAATAGATACATCCGGAATTAAAGCAGGCTATTTGGTATATTCAAATTTTATTAGTGGAACTGAAGATATTTTCCTTCGGGAAATTGATATGGTTATAAGTGATTTTATTAATGCTGGTATATCAGAATTAATTGTTGATCTTCGATACAATCCGGGTGGAGAGATAACTACTGCAGGTTATCTGGCATCAACTATTGCTCCATTAATTAATGTGCAAAATGAAGATGTATTGGTTAGCTATCTCTATAACGAATACCTGGAAAATTATTATCTCGATCATTACGATACTCCAGGTGCACTTGATTTTGAATTCCCTGGATCAGTATTCAATCTGAATTTGAATACAGTCTATTTTCTTACTACCGAAGGATCTGCCTCTGCAAGCGAACTGCTAATATCCGGACTAGAACCATATATGGATGTAATCATTATTGGAGAATCTACTTTTGGAAAATATACAGGAGCCTGGGTTTTCCCAGACAATTACGAACCGGCCAGACATAATTGGGCAATGATTCCTATTGTTCTTAAATATGCAAATGCTCTAGGGGTAACCGATTTTAAAGACGGACTTAGTCCTGACTATTTCATCGAAGATGATATTTTAAAAGCTGTTCCTTTTGGAGATTTATCTGATCCTATGTTAGCAGCTACAATTGCCCTGATAACCGGAGAAGAACCCATACAGACAAAAAAATCAATGACTCAACTTCCCTATCAAAAAATTTATAGTCCTGAGCAGGATATCAGAAGAAATCTTTTCATTCCAACTTATAATAATTTTAAGAAGTAGAAGGCCATCATAATGAATTCAAAAGATCTGAAAAGTTTTTACCAATCAAGGTATGAACAGTCTTCAAGACATACAAAGCAAATAAATAAGAAAATTAAATGGATTGGCTTTCTCAGGCTCGTTTTCATCATATTAGCTGTTTTTCTGATAATTAAAGGCGTAAAACTGGATATGTGGGCTTTGAATATATCCGGAGCATTACTTTTCCTTCTTTTCTTCCGATTGGTATCCATTCATAAAAACTTTTCAGAATTAAGAAAAAAGCTGGAAAAGCTAACAATGATAAATCAACAGGAATTATTGGCAATGAAAGGTGACTTTTCCTCTTTCGATAACGGAAGTTCCTATCTGAATCCTGAGCATGAATTCACCTATGATCTGGACATTTTTGGCGAGAAATCATTGTTCCAGTACATTAACAGAACATGTACAAACATTGGCGAAAAAAGGCTAAAAGACGAATTCATCTCCTCAGCAAAAACAAAGGAAGAAATTCTCGAAACTCATGTAATCCTCAAGGAACTTTCCACCCAGCAAGAGATGATGCAAAATTACCGGGCAACAGGTATGCTAACGGAAGATTCAGAATCGGACAGGAATGAAATAATTTCATGGATGAGCAATCAAAAATTGAAATTTTCATATTTTGTCAAATTCTTAGTATACGCACTTAGCATTGTTAATAGTGCATTATTAGTTGCTTCTATTATTAATTCAGAATACTTTGGTTTCCTGATAATTTCATTAGTCCTTTCCTGGTTCTTTTACGGTCTATTCATGGTGAGAATAAATCGTTATCATTCAAATATTACCAAAAAACAAAGCATAATAAATAAATACCTGAAGTTGAGTAGAATCATATCCGACACTGATTTTCAACACGATGCATTATCAATAATTCAAATGCAATCGAAAAATTCTATCAAGAAACTCAGAGAACTTGACTTATTAATGAATTTTCTCGATACACGGTTAAATCTTTTGGCAGGAGTAATATTAAATACTTTTTTTCTTAGCGACTTCCATATCATAATGAAAATGGAGAAGTGGAAAGAAAATTATAAAAATGATATTCCAGATTTTTTCGCTTCTCATGCTGAGTTTGACATGCTAATAAGTAAAAGCGTCTTTAGTTTTAACCATCCCGATTTCTGCTGGCCAAAATTATCTGAAGAAGATTTTGTGTCAAAAGAAATCGGGCATCCACTTTTGCATTCTTCAAAGCGTGTGTGCAGTGATTTCAGTATAAACGAAGAAGAAAATGTCATTCTTATCACGGGAGCAAATATGGCAGGAAAAAGCACTTTTCTACGAACAGTAGGCGCTAATTTAATCCTTGCCGGTATGGGAATAAAAGTTTGTGCTAATGAATTTACTTTTTCTCCCGATAAAATAATTACTGGAATGCGAACAACAGATTCCCTTGCTGAAAGTGAATCATATTTCTTTGCCGAATTAAAAAGATTACAGAGAATTGTAGATGGGTTAAGTAAAGGAGACAGATACTTTATTCTACTCGATGAAATCCTAAAAGGGACAAATTCAACTGATAAGCACATTGGATCGGAAGCCTTAATAAGACAACTAGTAAAAACAAATGCCAAATGCTTAATTGCCAGTCATGATCTTGAACTAGGCAAATTGCAGGACGAATTCCCGGATAATATAAGGAATTATCATTTTGAAAGTGTAATTGATAAAGATGAACTAGTATTTGACTATAAACTCCAAACGGGTATTGCCCAAAATATGAACGCCTCTTTTCTTATGAAGAAAATGGGGATTATAAGATAAGTGCCTAGAATTATATAAGTACTTAGAGTACTTAAAGTTAGTGGACTATTCCAATAATTTATTAACTCCCAAACTTTAGATACTCCAAACTTTAGGCACTTTCTTTTCCCTAAGGATTCAATAAACTTTCCGGCAAATCTATTGTTAGTGTATAAATAAATGCATTTTTATATATTTGCCGGGAATTTTGACAAAAGGATGCATCTCTAAAAACCTGATTTATAAAATAAAAAGATTAGAAGAAACAAATGAGAGATATTAAAATCATATCATTATTAACTGCGATATTCTTATTGAGCGGATTTACACCGGAAGAAATACGCAATATAGAAAAATCAAGCAATAATGTAACCGAAACTAGCACACCAGCACATCAACACTGCTTTTTTTTGATAAGAATATATGATTTTATATATTTGAATCATGATACAAAAAAATGCCCTTACTTTATTTTCAGCAGTAACTATTCTTAGCCTTCCTTCCTGCACTAAGGAAAAGAAAAACGATCAAGCTCCAAATTTCATTTTCATTCTGGTAGATGATTTGGGATGGACAGATTTGGGAGAATATGGCAGCTCATTTTATGAAACAGAGAATCTTGACCAACTTGCCACGCAAGGAGTAAGGTTTACTGATGCATATGCAAGCTGTCCTGTATCCTCCCCAACCAGAGCTTCTATTATGACGGGTAAATATCCAACCCGACTTAATATTACCGATTGGATACCAGGAAATGATCCAAAAAACAGAAAATTAATTGGGCCTGTTGATGATCATATGCTCCCACTTGAAGAAATAACCATAGCTGAAGCATTGAAGGAAAATGGTTACACTACCTTCTTTGCAGGAAAATGGCACCTTGGCGATACTGGTTTTTTTCCTGAAGATCAGGGTTTCGATATAAATTTGGGTGGCCATCATAAAGGATCTCCTCCAGGTGGTTATTATACACCTTACAAAAACCCTAAACTTGAGGATGGACCTGAGGGGGAATATTTGACTGATAGACTTACCAGCGAATCAATTACGTTTATTGAGGAAAATCAAGATAATCCCTTCTTTATATATTTATCTTTCTATACTGTGCATACACCTATTCAAGCAAACCTTGAATATGTTGATTACTTCAGAAAAAAGAGATTGAATTTGGGCGAAAATGGAAAACCCATGCTTGAAAGCGAACATACTGGTAATACTCTGACAAATCAGATGAATGAAGAATATGCCTCAATGGTCTATGCCATGGATAAAAATGTTGGTAGGATAATAAGTTATCTTGAACAAAATGGATTATCTGATAATACATATATAATTTTCACTTCCGATAATGGAGGCCTTTCAACGGTTAGGAAAAACAGAACAGCACCCACATCAGTACGACCCTTAAGGGCAGGAAAAGGCTGGTGCTATGAAGGAGGAATAAGAGTGCCATTAATAATTACAGGTCCTGGAATTATGTCTGGCAGAGTTAGCAATCAGCAAGTTATTAGCACAGATTACTACCCCACAATTCTTGAATTAGCAGGACTTCCCATGCTGAAAAATCAACATAAAGACGGAATTAGCCTTGTACCTTTGCTTAAGGAGAATAAAAAGATCGAACGAGAAGCTATTTTCTGGCATTACCCACATTATCATTCAAGCCAATGGACTCCAGGAGCAGCCATCAGATCTGGGGACTGGAAGCTTATTGAGTTTTATGATCTAGAAACTACTGAATTATATAATCTGGCTGATGATATTGGTGAAAAGCATGATCTTTCAGAAACTTTCCCTGATAAAAGAGATGAGTTAAAAACACTTCTGCTAAAAATGCAAAATGAAACAGGGGCTACTCTTCCTGATAAAAACTCAGAACTAAGTCCGATAAATGAACAGAAATCCCCCTAAGTTGTTTATATAGTATCGTAACATCTCTTTCTTAAGATATCTCACATTTTGTCCAAGATCGAAAAAAAATAAAATTTTTGTAAGGTCTTTTCTTTGCTACCGACTTATTCAATATAACACAATACAATTAAAATATGTCGCAGACCAACTTGAAGCAAATAAGGGTAAGTATTTTGTACTTATTAGTCGTGACACCAAAGAAGGAAAAGTTCTGTTCTTTAATTTGTCCATTCTGCATACATGGGTGTTTGAAAAAATTGTAAATCAAAATATAAGCGTCAGATCATTATTTAGAGATATAAATTCCGTTTTTGGCATTGATAGTGAGACAATCTTAGCAGAAAATTTCGAATCCTTTTTAAAGGATCTTCATAAGAATCATGTTGTACTTGGTTCAAAATAAATCTTTTATAGCTTTTTGAAACTCCCGCATTGTTAATGGTTTTGCAACAATTTCCCTTTTCCTGTTGATTAAAAACATAGTTGGGGTTGCATAGAGATTATATTGTCGGGAAACTTTCCCTTCCCATCCTTTCGGTTCAATCGTATTAATCCATTCTAAATCGTTGATATATACCATTTCTTCCCAGTCGGCTTTACTTGTATCAATAGATACTGCAAAAACTTCAATATCATATTGTTCAGCTTCTTTTTTATACCAATCGCTTAAACTTGAAATTAATTTATTGCAATGTGGACACCAGGCCGCCCAAAAAATGATCAATGTATACTCATTTTGAATATCTGTCAAGCTAACTGGTTCGTCCCGCTCATTCAATAAATGAATATTCTTCACAACTTTTCCTACAGACATTTCCTGGTATGCAATTAGCCGCTCCTGTAGAATCTTTTCGCTATCTGTTTCGCACTCACCCGAAAGATGATTATCTGCAATATGAACAAGGACCTTCTCCATTTGAAATTTCTCAAATCCCTCAATCAAAAAATTAAGTACAAAATCATAGACTTCCTGGTCATATATTACTTCATCCATAATTATATCTACAGCTGTAATAAATGACTCTTCTTGCTCAATCTGAGAAAATTCCTGATTTGTATAAAAACTTAAATATGCAATTATTTTCTGTGAAATTGCCGGACTACGAATTAGGTCAGGTGAAGTAAAGTCAACAGGATCCAGAAAATTATCTTTCATAAAATCTCTAATACTGAGACCTAAATCCGGATCATATACAGGCTCAAGCATAAAAGTCAGGTAAGCAATAATAAAATCATGGTCAGTACCAGTAAACATCGAAATCAGTTTGTCATTATATTCTTTTTGCAGACGAATTATTTCATGCCTTAAATCAGGATAAAATTGATCCATATTTGAATAATAAGTTAAAAGGCCTAATAATGAACCTAATTTCGTTCTGTAGGAAACATTATATTTCAGGTAATCAAAAAATAAGTCATTATCACTAGATTGAATTACTTTCATGGATTTAACCGGATCAAAATAGGAAGTCTTAAGTGAAATATTTTCGTTAGAAATAATAAAATCGAAAGCTGATACCTCCGTTTTAAACAAAGCGGCATCTTCAGGATCCCCCATTACTAAACTATAGAGACCTTCTGGATAATTCTTATTCTCAAAATAAATATCATCATCCAATACCCTTGCAGTATCCATACTTCGCAAATCACTTCCATGATAGGCCTGGAGAAATACCTCATTAGTTAATAATCCATCGACTTTAATGTGAATATTCTGAGCATTCAAGGATAGCATTATTAACAGATAATAAAAAACTATCAGAGAAATTCTCTTAGAGATTGTATTATGGGATATGAAAATCATCTGAAAATAAATTTGACTATGATATTACGATTTTTTTATGAAATTATATGTGTTTTAAATTATTTACCATCAAAAAATACAGCGAAATAGTTTATTTATTATCAACAAGGACTGAAAGTCCAATACGTACCAACCCGGGGTGAAGTGAAACGCAACCCCGGGTATAGGACGTAATGCAATCATAACCCTGAAAGGGTGAAACGTTATGAATTGGAACGCCACCTGGATTATAACGTATCGGGCTTTCAGCCCTTTGAAACCCATACTATTTAACCCGGGATTGTGCTACGCTTAATCCCGGGTTTTTATGTTTCGGGCTTTCAGCCCTCTATGAGCACTTCTAAAGCTCATGAGTCATTCTCTTCTGTGATTATCATTCGTTTATGAGTTTTTAAACATTAATTCTTAACTTTCACTACTTAAAACAAGTTAGATGCGATTAAAATTATTGTTTTTATATTCCTCTGTATTTCTTACGAC
>JAGLSB010000244.1 GCA_023135955.1 Bacteroidales bacterium
CATTGTAAATATCAAAATTATATTTACTGTAAGTAATAGTAGTATTACTGAAAAGACGATTAGAAATAAGATAATTCCAACGAAGGGCTGAAATAATATTACCCCATCCTAGTCCGGTTCTATTTTTAGATTCATAATTCACATAGTCGGTAGATGTACTGTATTCTTCAGAGTATTTGTCTCTTACGTAGGCTCTGTCATTTCCAATGTAGGTACTTAAGTATAGCCGGCTTTTATCAGAAAACTTGTGATTAATTTTTGTATTCAGGTCATAGAAATAATAACCTCCTGTTGAGGTCCCATCATTTTGAACATTTTCCATTGCAATGAATGGTTGCGCCAAAATGTCTGCGTAAGTTCTTCTGGCAGAAATAATAAAGGAGGTTTTATCTTTAATAATCGGACCTTCAAATGATAATTTTGAAGCAATAAGTCCGATCGAAAAATTACCGGTAAACTTTTTCGTATTTCCCTCTTTCATACGGATATCAATAACAGAACTTAGCCTTTCTCCATATCTGGCAGGAAATCCTCCTTTATATAATTGAACGGATTTAATCGCCTCCGGATTAAAAACCGAAAAGAATCCAAAGAGGTGATTAGCATTATATATGGGTACTCCGTCAAGAAGAAACAGGTTTTGATCGGGACCTCCACCTCGAACATATATTCCTGAGGAACCCTCGGTTCCTGATTGCACTCCTGGTAATAGCTGGATAACTTTCAATACATCTGCTTCGCCTAAAAGAAGGGGGATTTTTGTAAACTTTTCAATTGGTATATCCACCATGCTCATTTGTGGACTCTCAAGTTTTGATATTTTTCCACCCACAATTGTAACTTCTTCAATCTCGGTAGAAGTAAGTCTCATGTTGAAATCAATAACTGTATCATTTTTCAGATTAAATTCATGCAGCTGACTCTCATACCCCAGATATGAAACGAGAATTTTAACATCTCCAGGAGGTAATGATAAACTATAAAAGCCATAGAAATTAGTAATTGTACCTGCAAGTGATGAGGCTTCATATACATTAGCACCTATTAATTGCTCGTTACTACCATCTTCCCTGATGAATCCGCTAATGGTTAATCGTTGACCAAAGACAGATGCGTAAAGCGAATTAAATAGTAAAAGAAAAATGATAAACCGGATTCGCATAAAAAATATTCTTAAGGATAATCGATAATCTATAAATTCACCAAATTAAAAATGAGTTCTTTTCAATTAATAACAAAGGTTGGATAATTCTATTGAAAGATCAAAGTATATCATAGATGATTTTTTTATTGAATTGGTTGCTGACCGCTTAAAATATTCTTCAACCACGCTGTGGTTGCGGATTCATTTCGATAGTATACCCCGGACAGCAGGTGTCCGGGGCTATTGATCTTAAACCCGTCCCGGGTTTTGGGTATTTAATACTAATTTGAGATTTATATTTGAAACTAATAGCGATCCATCCCGAGAGATAACAGAGCAATAGCCCCAGGCGTTCACCGCCTGGGGTATGTTATGATTAATGTTCCCCAGCCCTTGAGGGGCTGAAGAAATTAAGAAATATTTTTTAACTGCCTTTAATCTTCAACAGAGATTCTATATAACAGGTATTAGTTAAATATCAAATTTAACTCCAGTAAGATCCTCTGATACTTCCCATAATTTCCTGGCATTTTCCATATTATGAGATTCAGGGTTTGATTCTACAAGTACAGGAAATCCAGTTCTTTCACCTTTTCCTCCTGGACCATAATATTCACCTCCAATAACATTTGGATCTGTAGAGGCTCTTAAACCGGGCAAAGCTCCCATTGCAGCTGACTGAACCATTCTCCGATGCATAGGCATCATTAATTTAACGAACCATATATTTTCAAAATGTCGACCTAAATTAGTGTCTGAAATTCCTGGATGAGCAGCAACGGCAATACTTGATGAATTTATTGATTCAAATCTCTTTTGTAGCTCGTATGTAAAAAGCAGATTTGCGATTTTTGATCGAGCATAAGCTTTGATTCTTGAATAGCCTTTGCGGTTTTCAAAGAGCAAATTACTAAAATTCATCTTTCCCATTTTATGAGCAGAACTGCTAATATTTACTACCCTGGAATTGGGGGTGTTTTTTATAAGATCCAATAATAGTCCGGTTAAAGCAAAATGTCCGAGGTGATTAGTTCCCATTTGGCTTTCAAAACCATCCTTTGTCAAACCGTAAGGGGTCATCATAATTCCGGCATTATTCAATAAGACATCTATTTTTTTGTATTTCGATTTAATAGTTTCCGCGAAATTGCGGATAGAATTCAGATCCATTAAATCCAGAGCGATTACCTCTATTTTTGCTTCAGGATTGTCAGCTAAAATTTCAGCTTTAGCCTTTTTTCCTTTTTCCGTATCTCTGCATGCTGATATAACTTTTGCTCCTTTTGTGGCGAGTTCTTTCACTGTCTCAAAACCAATACCACTATTTCCTCCGGTTACAATTATTACTTTCCCGTTTAGATCAGGAATATTTTGAGAGGTCCAGTTGGTATTCATTTTGAAAATTTAATTTATAATTGTACTTATCTGGAATAACAAACAATAAAACATAGATAATTGTTTTAGCCAGGAATCTTAATTAAAATTCGTAAAATATGACAGGCTAAAATAAGTTTTTATATGAACAAATTATCACAATTTCGGTTGTGTGTTGAATAAAAATTAGCATATCAAATTTATGATGAAAATAATTTTGATAATAATTGTGAAAAAATTGAAACTAAATTGGATAATTGCACGTATCATATCATTATATCAATTAATTAGAATTATATTAATACATTTGTATTTTATTCTTCTTTTTATCCATGAATATTTTTATGTTAAGTGTGAGAATTGATTTTATTTTTTGTTCTAGAAAAAATAAGAGCTAATGAATACGATATTGATTAATTTAAAATATATAAAAGACTTTCTTCGAGTCAGACTTTATCCTGAAAGCTTAGGATTATCTTCTTTTTCAATAGGAAGATTTTTTCAAAAAATTCCTATAAGTATATATGCCTCCCAAAAGAATAGAATAAATCAAATCTATTTAAGAGGTAGTTCTTTTAGGGGATTAATAACTGAAGTTTCCTTGTAGATAA
>JAGLSB010000245.1 GCA_023135955.1 Bacteroidales bacterium
CATAATTGGCCGCTCGATGAAATTGAAGGGAATATTGCACGTGATTTGGTTAATAAAAAAAATGCTTCAGTTCTAAATCCCAACTGGTTAAAACCTTTATATCATGATTGGAAAAAAACCTTTGAGGTTACTTTAAATGGTTGTGCCGAGATTGCTTTCAGTCCTGTGGAAGAAAAATTTTATTTTGCCGGGGATAATCAAATGGAAGTATATTCTGTCGGGGAAAATAATTCTGAAACTTTTCAATATAAGAATAATCCTCGTAACCTGAAGCCTGGTTGCCAGGCATTTTACGACACGCTAAGAAATCTATTTGTCAGTTATAATATTGACCAAAAATCTATTTCCACCTTTAATCCTCAAACCCGTGAATGGGAGGAGTCGATGCCAAACATCAATCTTGAAACGGTCTTCTTGCAGCATAATAAATATTTTTCTGCCATTGACAGTACTTTGTACATATTTGGAGGTTATGGACAGCATGAGTACAAAAATATAATTCAGCAATATGCTTTTTCAACTAATGAATGGAAAACAATAGATTACCTGGGTAATGATGTGTTTTATCCACGCTACCTTTCTGCTTTGGGTGAGACAAACGACAGTATATATATTCTGGGAGGTTATGGAAGCACTTCCGGAGAACAGATTCTAAAACCACAAAATTATTACGACCTGCTTGTATATTCACTAAAAGATAAGCAAATCATCAAAAAATATGATTTTCATCCTCCAATTGAAGATGTTGGTTTTGCCAATTCAATGGTAATTGATCAGGATAAAGGTGAATACTATGCACTTGCTTTCCCCATTTTTAAGTACGATAGTTATTTGCAACTTGTAAAAGGTTCGCTTTCAAAACCTGAATTGAAAATGGTTGGCAACAAAATACCTTATCAGTTTAGCGATGTTGTATCATTTGCAGATTTATATTATTGTAAAACAAGCAAAAAACTTTTTGCAGTAACAATGTTGGTTAACGACCAAAATCAAACTCAGCTAAGCTTGTATTCAATAGCGTTTCCACCAAATGATAAAAACATTCCTGAAATAATAAAAAGCAGACATTGGTTAAAATTATTTTTCAGTATTCTTTTATTAGCGATCATTTTCGGAATCGTTGTTTTCAATTGGTATGCCACAAGAAAAGAAAATTCTTTAAAAAAATATGTTGAAGTTTCAGATTCGGAAAATTTGCCAACCGAAATCATTACCCGGACTGATACATTAGAAAATAATCCTAAATATAAAAATACTCTACTGTTTTTTGGCGGTTTTCAAATGTTCGATAAAAATGGGCTGGATATAACAAATAAATTCTCACCTCTTCTTAAGGAACTCTTCTTATTAATTTGGCTATACTCAATTAAAAACAACAAAGGAATTACTTCCCAAAAACTCACAGAGATTTTATGGTTCGATAAGGACACAAAAAGTGCGAAAAATAACCTGGCTGTAAATATCATTAAACTAAAGCTAATGCTAAAGGAGGTTTTATCTGTAGAATTATCCAGACGGACAGGTTATTGGAAAATTTCTTTCGAAGAAGATCTGGTATTCAACGATTACTTTACTTGTTTGAATCTGTGTAATAATAAAAAATATTTTGAAAAGTCTGAAATAATTAAATTCGTTGACTTGGCTCGCAAAGGGGATTTT
>JAGLSB010000246.1 GCA_023135955.1 Bacteroidales bacterium
TTTAGGGGGGAGGTTGGAGGGGGGTAGTACGACATTCGCTATTCACTTTTATTTCCTTTTTCTGAATATCGAACTCTGAACACCGAATGTCGATTTTAGATTTGGGCTCTTTCCTTCCTAATTCATCATTCGTTAATCAACATTCGTTATTCACTTTAACTTCCTACTTTATTAACCCTTCCCGATAGGGATAGGGACTCCCCTAAAGGGGCGGGAATGGTTTATCGATTTTTGAAAAATTCCGTCAATACTCTTGCCTCCACCTTTTAGGGGGGAGGTTGGAGGGGGGCAGTACGATTAACGATTTCCGTTTTGGGCTCCTTCCCTTTCTTCATTCATCATTCAATAATCCCTGCCTGCCGACAGCCAGGGAAAACCGATTTGGCATCCCCCCTAATTCAAATCTGCCTCCCTAAACAGAGAGGCAGATTAGCATTCTTTTATTCAAATAATTATTTATTAGCCACAATTATTTATTTCTAAAAGTGGCTAATAATTGTACTACCATCCAGGATTTTGCGGCATATCCAAAGTAAGATTAGCATCAATCACAGCTTGTGGAACTGGGAAAAGGGTGTCTCTCAGAGAAATCATTTCTCCACCATAATGATTATACTTTTGTGTCCTTTCAGACCACTTTCCTGTCCTTAAAAGGGTATATCTGCGTTCTTCTTCTACGATCAGTTCACGGGATCTCTCATCCGGTATAAAATCGATATCTACATCGCCTGCAGTTATGTCTGTTGCGTTTGATCTTTGCCTGATAATATTAATGGTAGCAGCAGCAGCAGCTGGATCACCAAGCTTGAATTGGGCCTCGGCCTTAAGAAGATATGTGTCTGCAAGTCTCAGATAAATCTGATCGGACCATGCAAAATCCGCCGCCATATCGGCCGGATCGGTTCCCTCACCTTTCCTTGAATATGGCCAATTCGGTACGTCGGAATGATCAGCACGTGGCTGATTTGCTTCGGACCAATTCAACATAATAGTATCACCATAATTTTTTGAACCATCAGACGGCAAAATATCGGCTCCGTTTCCGGGTGCATTATCATCTTCACTCTTGAGAGTAAAGTATTTCCTCATTATATAGTTCTGTGCTCTGTCATCCTGAGGCTCATAACTCTCTATCCACCATCTTGTAGGGGTAAAATAGGACTTGCCCCTGCCACCCCGGGCATAGGTAAACTGTATCGACGCACCATTCGGACGGTACAGATTGTACTCTCCGGTTGTCGCACGACTCATCTCATGACCCCGG
>JAGLSB010000247.1 GCA_023135955.1 Bacteroidales bacterium
GATTTTGGCTTATCAATGGAATTTTATTTCTCATTATTATGATTTCGAGTATTTATATGCTGAATATTTTCCAGTTCAGAAAAATCTTTATCCGAAATTATTACCTGGTTTTCTTCTGGATATTTGTGATAAGTCTTATTGTATTTGTATTTTTTTCATCCCTCGATATGGGAATTGCTTATATCATAGGCATACCAGTAGCTTTTATCTTGTCTAATTATTTTTATAATGCCAGGAAAACAATAGGCAATCGAATATTGTTTGGGATGATATTGATAGTGTTTATTTTTAATGGATTGAACCAGATTTTTGTGTGGGTTTGAACATGACTTTTTTGTGAGTTTTTTAAGTTGCCCATTCAGGGCGAAAAAATGTATATCCAAACTATTTACCCATGGCAACGCCTTGGGATATAAATAACACCCAAAACACACGGCCTGAAAGGTCAGGTTAAGATTGTAATAATTGAAAATATCGACAAGAAATTCTATTTACTCACATAGGAAAGAATACCAATAGCCTCACCCTTTTTGCCTTCTTTGAAACTGATAACGATAGTGTATACGCCGCTTTTCATGCACTTGAAATTAATGATGTTAAATTCCTTTCCGGTATCGGGATACCAGGTGCTGAGAATTAGCTTTGTCTGATCGTAAACACGCATTATGGCTTCTCCTTCTGAATTATCCATATTGCAAATAGAAAAACGATAAGTAACATTTTTTCTTAAGGCCAGCGACTGACGAAACATGGGCGGTCTGTTGTCAGATCCTGCAGCATTAAGCTTCACAACAAAATCTTTTAGGTAAGTAGCATCAGAACCGGCTGTAACGGAACATTTCTGAACAAGATCTTGTATATCTTGTCCGTTAATGTTGGTCATTGTAAACAACACGATTAATAAAAGCCCTGATATTTTAATAATTCTAAATTTCATTATAGCATTTGATGCTTGTTTCTAAGAGTCTTGGTTTTTTCAATTATTTCTGAAAGAACCTCATCACTAATACTAACTATACTTGTTTCTTGTTGAATAACAATAAGCATTCCATTTTCCTGTTCAACAGGTTCGGGATCTGAAATCTCATAAGTTATGCTTACATTTTCAAAGCTTTTCTTCAATTCCTCATAATCTGCAATTATTGCCGCAAATTGATCGTCGCGTTCAAAATTTTTGAGGATAAGAAGAAGGTTATTTAATATATGTTTTTGCTCTCCAATATATTCTGACAAAATGGGGTCACTCTGATCTACAGATACCTGGGTAATCTGATACATGCCTTCAATCCAAACGCCTGCAATCATCAGTGCACTAAGATTAGATCTATTCGTTTTTTGCAAATGACTATCCATTTTATTAAAACTGTGAACAGACATGAATATAAGCGAATCAAGATTTGAATTGCTTGTTGCCAGTCTTTTTATAGTGTTGAAATCAAAAAATTGTGACACTTTTAATCCGTCAGCTAATCTGTTTATGGCGGCCAGATAACTAACCGATGCCCCCGTTCTTTCATAAACGTTCAGATATCCAAGATCTGCGCCTAGCATTCCAAGAGTGTAGGCCATTTTAAAACTAGAGGCATAATTATCTACATTATCCAGATTTGAAAGATATTGGTCTGAAAAAGCAAGTCCCAAATCCTTGATTAAGGCAGCCATTTCAATTGGAGAAGATATATTCTGAATGATATCCTCCATAGCGTCTTCAGGAATTTGAAAATCCCCGGTAGCCATTTCATATCCGGGCATATCTAATTCATTATTCGGGCCTTTACAGGCTGAAAAAAAAGAAATTAAAATGACGATATAAGCTACTTTTTTTAACATTTTATTCTAATGGAATATTTAGCCTTGGTTTTCAAATAATAGTCTATTTAATTTATATTGTTTTCAATTGTTATTTTGTAAGTTGCCAGGTGCAGGATTAGCTCCTTTCAGTCGTTAAGCTTTCATCCTGGAGTTGATAGGCACTGGTTATTTGCTGGTATTCTTCCCAGTAACCAGTTTCCAATCTCAGATTCACAATAAACTAATCTTCAATTAACACGCAAAAGAACCTCTATAAACTATAACTTAAAACCACTTCAGGTATTTTCGAAAAATCCAAATTTAATAAAAAGTTTTCTTTCTCCACCAGTTAAAATTGATTATTTTCTTGAGCAGGTCAAAATAAAGACATATGTATAAAGCTAATGTTAGTATCCAGATAATAGTCATGTTGAAGTTATATGTTTCAAAATATCTGCCAGCAAAATACTTTTTTGGAGCATAAAAATGGGTTCTGAAGCTCAAATATCCGGAAGGTAAAGGATCCAGATAAACCGGATCAATCATTCTAACTAGTCGATGATCGAATTCGACAATCTTTTTTCTTTCATAGACTTTCCGCACGTGATCAGAAACGCTTTCATTATGATAATCATCGAGGTAACTATAATAAGTGTCTTTCAGGTTTTTCAGCAGATTTTCCACCTTATTATTTTTCATTTTGTTTTCACTGCTAAAAACGTTCATATAGTGCATTTTAAGATCTGCAATCATATTTTCAGCTTCTCTGGCTTCGTCAAGACTGAAAGAATCTGGATTGAAAAATATTTTCTCAGGAGTTTGCACATTTTCCACCAGTAAACCTTCAGCGTTTAGTTCATTATTAAGCAGAAGAAGATTGTCCCGGTTTTTTTCAATGTTTCCTGTAAGTTGAAATTCCTGTTTTACCATTCTGATTCTCTTTTCAAGTTCGGGCAGATAATATGATTGCTTGAAATCGGCATTATTAATATTTTTATCGAGCTCATAGAAATTAACATTGAAAAAATTATTCTTAAACTGATTAACCATTAGTGCTTCATACGACCATTTTGTTGGCATGAATTCGGCGAGGACCGGCACTTTATCAATTCTGGAGATATTACGATTAAGTTTTTCGAAAGAAAACATTGCGCCGCTTAGTATCATCATCGGAATAATAAGCAAGGGAATGACTATATATATAGTAATTGCTGAATTAAATGTGGAAGAAATATTCAGTCCCAACATATTTGCAAAGGCTGCTGTAGTAAACATGGCAAACCAATATGGGAAAAGCATTTGTTTTAATTCCAGTATTGAATTGGCAATAATGACGAATAGAAAAGATTGAATGGCTGAAATCAGAAAGAGGATTAACACTTTGGATACCAGGTAACCTGAGTGGCTAAGATTGAGAAATTTTTCTCTCTTCAGATTTTTTCTATCCCTGAAAATTTCTTCAGCACTTAGTGTTAGTCCCAGAAAAACAGCAACGATAAGGGCCATAAAAATATATATAGGGATATTCTCATTTTCCCTGAATATGTATATATCCGATTCTGGATCGGCAATATAGCGAATAATATAAGCAAGCATAAATCCAATGATTGGGGCTTCGAGCATACTCAATAAGACATATTGCGTATTACTTATTTTAGATTTAAAGTCTCTTTGGAAATATATTTTGAGTTGGTTGAACCAATTTGGGATTATTAGATTCTTTTTCAGTTTTTCTGTAGGAACAGTTTTTTTGCCTTCATCTCGATTATTGTTAAAAAATTGTTCCCATTGTTCCGGATTTATCTTTCTTGTTTTTGTGTAATCACCGTATTCATCTACTATACGGGCTTCCATGATATTAAAAATAAGCTCAGGATTTACCGTACCACAAGATGGGCATTCTCCCATATTGGAGTTGATCTGATTATCGAGTAGCTTAAAATACATTACTGCTTCAATCGGATTTCCATGGTAGATCATCATACCTCCGACATCAAGAATTATTACATGATCGAACATTTTAAAAATCTCGGAGGAAGGCTGATGAATTACAACGAAAATCAATTTACCTTTTAGAGTCAATTCCCTGAGCAGATCCATCACAATTTCTGAATCGCGTGAAGAAAGTCCTGAAGTAGGCTCGTCTACAAATAAAATAGAAGGCTCTCTGATAAGCTCCAAAGCAATATTTAATCGCTTTCTTTGTCCGCCACTAATAGTTTTATTAAACGGGCTTCCTACTTTTAATTCCTTTCTATTAAGCAGGCCCAGACTATCGAGAGTCTGGTCAACTTTTTCCCTGATTTCTTTATCGCTTAAATTATTAAAACAGAAACGAGCATTATAGTAAAGGTTTTCAAAAACCGTAAGCTCTTCAATAAGCAAATCATCTTGTGGAATATATCCGATTGTACCTGAAAGTTCAGTGTTTTTTTCATTGATATTTAGCCCGTTTATTTTAACCACGCCACTGGAAGGCTTCTCTATTCCTGAGAGAACATTCAGCAGTGTTGTTTTTCCTGTCCCGCTAGATCCCATAAGAGCAATCATATTTCCATGATTGGCAGAAATCGATATGTTTTTTAATCCAAGAACCCCATTATTGAAGTAATAATTGATATTTTCAGCTTCAAAAAGAATTTTGTCCTCCGATGAAGAATACAGGAAGTAAGCTGTGATATCGCTATAATACAAAGGTTTTCCCTGAGGCAGTTTCAGAGTACTTCCCTTGGAAAAGAGGTAAATCCTGTTTTTATGGAGTACAAGGCCATTCAGGAATAATTCGCCAGTTCCTGAATATTTAATAAAGTAGAGGTTTACATCCCTGATTAATAGGATAAGAATATCTTTTTTTGTCCCTGAAAATTTTACATCTTTTTGACTTTCAGATAAATCCTGATGACTATTAAACTGCAGAATATTTTCATTCTTTTCCTGCTCGAAGTCTTTTTCTACGGCGAATGCTTCAACAGAGGAAAAATTCTCTTTATTGATTTTAAACACGTCGGCTACAGTAGTTATTATAGCCATTCGTTGAGCTGTAAATTTTTGATCTGATGCAATCAATTCAAATAATCTTACCAAAACGACATATTTCTGACCAAGATTAAGTGTTTTGTTGATTTTTCTGCAAATACCAAGAATTCGAACGGAATCAACAACAGAAGTAAGCTTTTCTTTTTTCTTTTTGTTGTCAATATCTGCGGCTTCATGAAAAAGCTCAAAATATTTATCAGCTCCCGATTCTCCAAGTTGTGTTTTAAGGAAAGTCCACACATATTTAATCTCGTTTTCTTCAACCCCTCCATCTTGTTTAGTTATGATGGCAAAAAGTTGCATTAGTGCTTTTAGAATTTCTTCACTCATTTTTATGTGTTAAAATGTTAAGGATTTATAAGAATTTGGTTGAATTTGACCTCAACCATTTCGCTGTATTCTATTCCTGCTTCCATCATCTCTTCATCGTAATCGGCGTAATGCCAGTTTATTTCCACTTCAGAGCCATTTTTCTGGATTTCTTCCAGAATATTAAAAATATCGAGTAAAAGTTTTGATGAGGCAGTATTAAAATAATCGAGAATTATCTCGAATGTTGTTTTTTCAAGAGGATCTTTTGCATATTTTTCCAGCCATTTTATGACCGGATCATAAAATGTAATGACATTTTCGGGAAGTGATTTTCCGCTGAGTAAAAAGGTTTTATTGCCTTTGTCAAGAATTACACTCGGACTGGAGTCTGTTTCTTTTATGTATATTGGATCCATTGTTTATGGGTTTAATTTTCGTGGAATGGTTGAAGTGAAAATGAAAAAAGAATGAAATTTATTTATGGGTAGAAAATGAAATTCCAGTTTTTTCCCAGTTTTTCTTCTAATGTCGATGAAACCTAATCCAGCTCCACCTTCTATAGAAAGGGAGCCATCCTTTAGCTGCTTTCTATGAAGAACATCAAGGTCAGATCTGTCAAGTTTATTAAGCTTCTCCAAAATTTCTTTCAAGCTTTGAACCTTATTTTTTTCGATAATATTCCCTGTTGTTACCTGGTAGAATTCATCGTTATTAGTTAATAAAAATATTCCATGGCTAAGGTTGTCATCACTGCTTAGATCGCTATGAAAAGCATGTTTTGTTATGTTCTGAAGACATTCTACCATCACGTGAAAAACCATTTTCTGAACAGGGGCATTTTCAGATTGTCTCGACATTTTTCCAATTGTCAGATTCGTAAAAGCATTCATTACCTGGTGATTCATTTCCCCTTTGTAGGCAAGAGAAATCTCATGAGTTTGCAATCCTTTATAAAAATCATATACGAACTCCAGAAATATATTTATTTGCTTCATGATCCAAGAAAATGAAATTAGTACAATAAACCAGAATGTTAAGATATGAAAGTTTAGGGAATGATGGAAATATATTATTAATTTAATAATCTATAATTAACAGATTGTGATATTATTGCATTGTAAATCAGGGACTATCAAAAATGTGATTTCTTGCTAAACAAAGTTTTATAAAATTCAATCAATAACACACACTTCAAATCTATTTTATAAATCTTTCAAAAAATAATTGTATTTTCCATCCAGGAATATTATTTCTATGAGCCCAAAACTTACTAATTTACTGAGGATGTTTACTGCTGTTCGTCGTTGAATATTAGCAAGTTTTATAAAATCATTTAATGTAACGCTTTCGTTGTTAGCAAGGTAGTTTAATAGTTTGCTTTCATTTCGACTATATTTAAAAAGAATTCCACGGTTCCGCGTATAATTTTTCCATACATTCAATTGGATAATATTTGCCAGGTGGTTCTGATCATCTTGCCGGAAATAGGCCAGCCATTTGTTCGATTCATTTTTAGCGTAATAGGGTTTCTCTATTCCTTCTGGAACATCTGCTTCGAGAATAGTTTTCCCTTCAACGATCCACTTAGAATATTTCAATTTAATTATTGGCTTACAAAAATGATTTGCTGCCAAATCGAGCATATAAAATTCTTCCTCGGTTTTAATACCTTTTATTTTACCATTGTCTTTAACTCCAATGAGTAATTTTCCACCTTTTGTATTTGAAAATGAAGCTAGAGTAATTGCTATTTTGCGAGCATCATTTACTTCAAACTTAAAGTCAAGTTGCTCATGCTCACCCTCTTCGATTATCTTATAAATGTATTCACTCATTGATTCAAAGATAGGAAAAACAGTGGGTTATAAGTGAGGTAAGATGGGAGAGTTGGGCAAATAGAACAATAGCATAAACTAAATATTCCTGAA
>JAGLSB010000248.1 GCA_023135955.1 Bacteroidales bacterium
GAATCGTACAATATCCATCTTATTGCTTCTCCATGCTTAAAGAAAGTATTTTTATTAGGATCGAAAATGGCTTCTATTTCTATATCGAGAGGACATACCCATGTATTGTTACCTTTGTAGATAAGCTTTGCTGTTTTATGGAAGTTATTTCTAGCCTTCCTGGATACTACTTCTGAAATTCTCATAATCTGTTTTTACTCAGCTTAGAATTCTTTTCTCTTGTAAATACTTTCCAGTACTTCCTGATATTTTGACTCAATATTTTTTCTTTTCATCTTAAGACTAGCTGAAAGTTCACCTGATAGGGGGGACCATACTTCTGATACAAGTCTGATTCTTTGTATTCTTTCATAATCAGACATGCTTTTATTGATTATTGAGATCTCTTTGTTATAAACATCCAGAACTTCTGGAATACAAATTAGCTGATTATTGTCCTGATTTGAATATAAACCATTTGTTTTACACCAATTTTTCAGGTACTCAAAATTAGGTACAATCAATGCACTTGCAAATTTCTGGTGCTCACCAACAACCATTACCTGGTCAATAAATATTGATTCTTTTATTTTGTTTTCAATTACTTGTGGGGCAATATACTTACCATTTGACAATTTGAATATCTCCTTTTTGCGATCATTAATTGTCAGAAATTTTTCATCAACAATTTTGCCCACATCCCCGGTATAAAACCAACCCTCATTATCTAAAACAGACTCTGTAAGCTCTTTGTCCTTATAATATCCAAGCATTACATTATGGCCCTTACATAATATTTCTCCATCTTCTGCTATTTTAATTTCAACTCCATCAATTAAGGCTCCAACTGTTCCTAGTTGGCAAAGATTCTTCTCTTGCCCATTAATAGTAATTATGGGAGAAGTTTCAGTAAGTCCATACATATTCAGGATTTTAAGTCCTGATGCCCAGAATATCCTTTCAAGTCTGGGTTGCAGACTTGCCCCGCCACAACCTACCAGTCGCGCATTACCTCCCAATGCTTCACGCCATTTTGTAAATATGAGTTTATCGGCAATTTTTAATTTCTTGTAATAAAACCAGGAATTCTGACCGAATGGTTGATACTTTAATCCGAGCTTAACGGCCCAGAAAAAAATAGTTTTCTTCATTCCTTTTAGACTACGACCTTTAGCAATAACATTATCGTAAATTTTTTCCAGAATACGTGGTACTGCATCAAAACCTGAGGCCTTTATCTCTCTAAGATCGGTGGCTATTGTAGCCATACTTTCGCAATAGTATATACTGGCACCGCTATACTGAGTCTGATAATTACCTAATCGTCCTCCAACATGACATAAAGGTAGTATGCTAAGGAATTTATCTTCAGGAGTTAACTTAAAAATGTTTGCAGCAGCAAGAAAATTCTCAACCAGATTTCTATGAGATAACATTACTCCTTTTGGAGTACCTGTTGTTCCGGAAGTATACATAATGGAAGCGAGATCGTTTGGCTTGATTTCGGACTTTATCTTTTCAGTTTTTTCAATAATATCTTTTTTACATGCTTTTCCTTTATTAATCACGTCCATCCAATTTGCGACACCATCTATAGCGTTAAAAGAAAACAAATAATCAATATTCTTAACCTTATCGTAAACAGGTTTAATACTCTCGTATAATTTTGAGTCTGAAAGAATTACCATGCGTGCATCAGAATGCTCAAGAATGTACTTATATTCACTCGAATTCAGGGAAGTGAATATTGGGACATGCACAATTCCAAGCATTGCCATTCCCATATCTGCAAAATTCCATTCGGGTCTGTTGTTTGAAATAGTAATTATCTTATCACCCTTTTTTAGCCCCATCTCGAGGAGGCCATATGCAAAAAGATGTGCAAGCTCATTGTATTGTTTAGCGCTATATTCAATCCATTTTCCATTTTCTTTTGCGGCGAGTGCAGTAATTTCAGGAAAATTGTTGATATATCTGTCAAGTAGGTCGAAGGTTCTTGTAATTTGCATAGCAGAATATTGAAATTTAATGTTTCCACAAGTTAGGAAATCTATTTCAATTTTTTGCTGAAGGGAATCAGTATCTTAATAATTTATTATTTAGGGTAATAATCATAGAAACCTCTTATATAATCATTATTGTCTTCGTAGTAGACATTTTCTTTTGGATACTCTCCAAATTTTATACTTCTTCCTGTAGAATTGAAAGCGCCAAAAACGCCAAGTCCATTTTCAACATTTGTATAAACAAGAAACGGTTCACTAAAAAAGTCTCCATCCCTGTTTTTATGATTTGAATAGGAGATTAGATAATAATATAATTCTTTTGATATGGATTGTAGTTGAATAGTGAAATGTGTAAATTCATGATAAGTTGTGTCAACATAAGTGCCATTAAAATTGAGATCAAAACTTAATTCGTAATCTTTGCCACTTATCTTTTCATCGGAAAAAACATTGTAGTCATTCCCTGTATTGTCACCCAATATATCTTCTTCTTCATCTGGGTTTAAAAGAGGGTCTTCTGAATCGATCCATGCATAAGAATTATATGTAAGAAGAACCGGTGTTTCACTATTATAAGGCAAACTTTTATCTCCTTTATAAAACCCATAATCTTGCTGTACCACAAGTCGGTAGAAATTTTCCTCATTGGGAGGGTCAGTAAAACTAATTTTTGTCTTGAGGATTCTTTTTTCGTAAATCCATTCAGGCTCCATCCCATAATCATACTCATCAAATTTCTCTACTATAAGTTGAGTGTCGATATTTGTAATGTTAACAAGTTCTGGTAATAATGCACTTGAATAAATAGACTGATATCCAGGAATTGCTACTTCAATTTTATAATTAGTCAGTGACTCAGGAACCTGACTGGAGGATTCATAATTGGAAAAATATTGAACATCATTGTACAAATTAGGATCAGATACTGGGGGTGCCGTGTAGCTAAGACTTTCAATAAATATATTGTCTATGTAAAGCTTCACATCAGCATTTCTTATCTGAGAAGGAGTATATTGTGCTTCAAAAATTGCATAACTGAGACCTATTTGGCAGGTAATGATACTATCTGGCTGCAGATTTGAATATAAAACAATTTTTTGTTTTGTTTCTTCCCCATTAAACTCAATAGTTTTTTCGCAGGATATAATAACAATTGTCATTAAGAAGCTTAATATTTTAATTAGTTGCCTCATTTTTTAGAATTTATAGGAATATGAAACGGATGGAATTATTGGGAAAAGGCTAATCTGCTTTAAAGCTGGTACAGAATAATAATTCCCATCTGTTTCAAAATATATTGAATCCCAAAACAAGTAAAATGGGTTTTTTCTATTATATATATTATAGATTGATATACTCCATGTTCTTGTTCCTCGCTTTTTTTCTTTATGAAAATTTATGCCCAAATCAAAGCGATGGTAGGCAGGAGCACGGTAATTATTTCTACTTTCATATCCAGTAATATGAGGAGTGTTATGCATATCATCGGAATAGGGTAAGGGAAGTGCCGGATATTTCATGATTCCCAGAGTATATGCATTGCCGGTTCCATAAACCCAGGTGGTTCCGATATCGATTTTTTTATTGAATTGATGAGTTATGACTACACTAATATCATGTCTTCTGTCGTATTTGGCCGGAAATACTTCTCCGAAATTCAAATTCTCAAATTGTCTGTTGGCCCATGAAAGGGTATAACCTATCCATCCTGTAGTTTTCCCAGTAGTTTTTTCAATAAGAATCTCTCCTCCATACGCCCAGCCTTTACCTTTTTCAACCTTTGATTCCCATCCTGCACCCGTTCCACCAAATCCTGCTCCCTCTTTATACTCAATTAGGTTGTTCATTGTTTTGTAGAATCCTTCAAGTGTTAGCATTAAATCCTTCGGCAATTGCATACTTCCTCCAATGGCAATCTGATGGGAGATCGGTGGTTCAAATTTATCGGTAACTGGTAACCAT
>JAGLSB010000249.1 GCA_023135955.1 Bacteroidales bacterium
TATTCGACAACTCAATTCCTGTTTTCTTCTTATCCCTGGCATTATTTTATTTTTATCGGGAAGTATCATATCAGGTTTTCTTTCTTTCCTATCTTAGCACAGGACTACTTGTATGGCTTGTAGGCCGTGAGGCTTATCATATTGGTGCCAGTGGAATAATATATAGCCTTGCAGCATTTTTATTTGTTTCAGGTATCCTCCGAAAAAACAGAAATTTGTTAGCTATTTCATTATTGGTTACATTTCTTTATGGATCAATGATCTGGGGACTTCTTCCTTACGATTATAAAATAAGTTGGGAATCTCACCTTATGGGAGCTATCACAGGAGTTGCTCTGGCATTTATTTACAGGAAATATGGACCTGAACCTGATATCAACGTTATTCCTGAAGATATCGATGAGGAAGAAGCTGAATTAATTTCGAAGGAAGCTTCGGAGGAAAAGGATTTTAAGAAATAGTTTCGCTGCTTTGGGAATACCTCCATTCCTATGCAGCATAGCCATCCATGACAATTACTATTTGTCATTATTTATCTTACTTTAGCAAATTAATTAATTTTTACAATGTTATTGAAGCTTTATGAAGAAAATCCGGATCCCCGTTTGGTAAGGATACTAACTGAAACTCTCGAAAAAGGTGGTGTGATTATTTATCCCACCGATACTGTATATGGGATAGGTTGTGACATTTATAATCATAAAGCCGTGGAAAAAATTGCACAAATTAAAGGAGTAAAATCTGATAAAGCGAATTTCTCGTTTATTGTGTCCGATTTAAGTAGTCTATCCGAATACACAAAATGGGTCAACAATGAGACTTTTAGAATTATGAAAAAGGCTCTGCCGGGTCCTTTCACATTTATTCTTCATGCCAGCTCATCGGTTCCTAAAATATTAAAAAATAAGAAAAAAACAGTCGGATTAAGAATCCCTTCCAACAGGATAATTCTTGAGATTGTAAAAGAATTAGGACATCCTATTCTGACAACTTCCCTTCTCGACAGTGATGAAATTATCGAATATTCAACCGATCCAGAATTAATTTATGAAGATTATAAAAACAAAGTCGATATTGTAATTGATGGCGGATTTGGTGGCAATATCCCATCAACTATAATTGATTGCACTGGAGAAAGACCGGTAATTGTAAGAGAAGGAGCTGGTTTAGAAGAATTTGACTTGCCGGGGATTTCGTTTAATTAGGATGGTTGGGGGAAGGTTACTGGTTTCAGGTTTCTGGTTTAAGACTAAAACTTGAAACCTTAAACAGCGACTGAAAGCAAACCTGAAACCTCAAACCTTAAACAGCGACTGAAAGGAGCAAACCTGAAACTATTCAAACAATTTCATATACTTACTTTCTCCAGAATTCCGGTGAAAAAAGTACAATAACCGTAAAGAGTTCTAATCGTCCGACAAGCATCAAAAAAGAAAGAAACCATTTCCCGAAAACAGGCAATTGACTATAATTACTCATTGGCCCAACGTCTCCAATACCAGGACCAATATTCCCCAAACTTGCAGCTGCAGCTCCCATTGATGTTGGTAAGTCACAGCCCAGGGCAGATAAAACGATCATACTGCTAATCAGAATTAACAAATAGAAAGAGACAAAGGCAAGTACATTTGTAATTATCTGAGGATCAACAGAACATTTATTCAATCTGACAGGCAGTACTGCATTTGGATGGATTAAGCGCTTTAACTCCAGCGCTGAATTCTTAAACAACAATACCACCCTTACAATTTTAACACCGCCCCCAGTACTTCCTGCAGAACCTCCGAAAAACATAAGAACGATAATCAACATTCCCAAAATAGGCACCCACGAAAGATAATTTGAAGTTACATACCCGGTTGTTGTCATAATGCTCACAACCTGGAATATTGAACTCCTGAAAGAATTCTCAATCCCCTTATCCGTTGTCAGGTACATTATTATTGAAATAATAAGAGTGAAGACTAGCACAAAAGAAAGATAATATTTGAATTCTTCATTCTGAGTTATTTTCTTAAATCTTAAATGAAGAGCAAAATAGGAAAGCGTAAAATTAGCACCAGCCAGAATCATGAAAAAAGTAATGACATATTGAATATATGGAGAATCCCAATATCCAATAGATGCTTGTTTAGTTGAATAACCACCTGTAGACATAGTTGTAAATCCATGGTTGATGGCATCAAACAGCTTCATATCACCTATCCACAGTAGAATTATTTCGGTGAAAGTAAAGATAATATAGATATACCATAATCTTTTCGCAGTCTCCTTAATCCTGGGATGCAGTTTATCTGGTGTTGGCCCCGGCACTTCTGCAATAAAAAGCTGCATACCACCAATCCCCAACAATGGTAGTACTGCAAGAGACAGAACAATGATTCCCATTCCTCCCAGCCACTGTGTTAAACTACGCCAGAATAATAATCCATGAGATAATGATTCTATATCATTCAAAATTGTAGCTCCGGTTGTCGTGAATCCTGAAATTGTTTCAAAAAAAGCATCTGTATATGATGGGATTGCTCCTGTTAGAATATAGGGTAAGGATCCGAACACAGAAAATAGAATCCACGCCATAACCACTATAATATACCCATCGCGTTTAGATATAGTTTTTTCAGCTTTATGATTAATAAAGTATGAAAAACCACCTACAAGAATTGTAATCAGTCCGGAGATTAAAAAATACAAACTATCATGTTCACCATATATCAACGTCACCGGAATTGTTAAAAACATAAAGAGGCCTTCAATAATCAGAAGAAAACCTAATAATTTAATTATGATGCGAATGTTTATCATGAAAATAGGCTATCAGTTGAAAAATTTGCCTACAGAAGGTACTGAAGTAGGAAGAGCAAAAACTACCACCTTATCTCCAACAATTATCTCAGTTTCTCCTCTTGCAATAATTCCTTTTCCCTTTCTTATTATTCCTCCAATTATAGCATCCTGAGGGAAATCAATGTCTCGTAGTCTCCCTTTTGTTACCATTGCATCATTTTTAACTTTGAATTCCATAACTTCAGCATCTGTTCCGGTAAGACATCTGATTGCGGATACTTCAGTAGACATCGTAAACCTGAAAATACGACTGGCAGTAATGAGTTTCTTATTTACAATAGTATCGATCCCAATATTCTCAGCAAGAGGAATATAATCGATATTCTCTACTTCAGCAATTGTTTTTTTAACTCCCATTCTCTTAGCAAGAAGGCATGCAAGTATATTTGTTTCAGAATTTCCCGTAACTGCTACAAATGCATCCATTTTTGAGAGTCCTTCCTGAGTCAATAATTCAACATTGGAGCCATCACCATTAATTACCAGGCAATTATCAAGGTCATTTGTAATCTTATATGATTTTTCCTTATCAATTTCCACAAGCTTAACATAATGCTGTTCTCCCAAATCCCTTGCAGTCCTTACACCTATTCTACTCCCACCCAATATCATGATATTTCTTACTTCAATATTTTCTTTACCAGTATACCGTAACAAATTATTGCCTCCTCCTCTATGTGATACAACATATACAAGATCTCCTAACTGAAAACGATCGTGTCCACGTGGAATAATGGTATGTCCATTACGAGTAATTGCAACAGCCCTATAAGCAGGAATTTCGCCAGGTTCAGTAGTCTCTATCAGGCTTTTATTAATAATGGGAGCACTCTCTTCGAGTTTAAAAGCAAAAAGATTAAGCTCTCCTCCAGCAAAATCAACGACATCGCTTGTACTAGTTTGTGACAGCAGACCTACAATCTCTCTGGCTGCAATTTTCTCAGGATAAATAAGATAATCAATCCCCAAACTAATAAACATTTCCTTATTCGCTGAATATAGGTACTCCTGATTATCAATTCTGGCTATAGTCTTTTTCGCTCCTAACTGCTTACCAAGAATTGCTGCCGAAATATTTGTAGACTCACCTTGAGTAACAGCAACAAAAAGATCTGCCTTTTTTATCCCAGCTTCTTTCAAAATACCAATTGATATTGCACTTCCTTCAAGAGTGAGGACATCAAGACTGGAAGATATTTCCTTTAATCTGTCAGCATCTGTATCAATTAGAATAATATCATGATTTTCATTGCTCAGCATTTTTGCGAGATGTGCTCCTACAGCACCACCACCGGCAAGAATTATTTTCATTAGTTAAAACTTGATTTAAATTACTTTTGAACTATTAAGTTCCTTTAAGATGCTACAAATCAACTACCTCGCAGCAGAACTACCGAGGTATAAATAGGAAAATTATGTTCTATCGCAGCAAGCTACGAGGAATATTACCCAATTAACGAGCAAAAAACAGGGCAAATTAAAGCATATTCTACATAACTGCCTAAAGGAATTGACTTTTTTTTCTAGAATTACTTAATTTCCACACCTACGGCACCAGATTCCTTAACAAAATAATAATGATCATCTACAAATTTAAACCATGAAGAATAAACATTACAAGACGGAGAAATAATTATCTTCCCGGAGTTAAAAATCTTTTGCTCCTTAAAACTCGAATTAAGGTTTGGATCAAAAATAAGTAATGCCTCACTATCAATCATTAATTCTCCTTTATAAGCAAATATTCCTGTGCAATCTCCAATAAATATTATGTTTTTCTTTCCCAGAGTTATAAGCGAATTATTTTTTCCGGGTAATTGTTGATAAGAAAATTCCATATGATAATTCTCAAGACTGTCTATATGAATAAACTCAGGTGTATTCGAGTAGGTCCTGATCCAGTAATTATCAGTATAATAGTTCAAATCCTTGCTAATATTCTCTGATTCAAGATTATGAATGAGGTAATGATTTTCTCCAATTATAATATCTACAGCAAGAGTATTTGGAACATTAAATATCATAAGGTTCGTTAGTGGTTTGTTCCCAAACCGGTAAATCCCAAAGCAGAAAAAGATCATTAGAGTAGCTACTGATAACTTGATATATATCAGTTTCTTATGATGGATAAATATCAATAATAGCAAGGCAAAAAATAATAGTAAAAACATTTGGAAAAGATTAATATTTAGACCTTCTGCAGTAGAAAAGGGAAGTGAAGTAACTAGATTCACTGATTTTATTAGAAGACTACTAAAAAAAATTAAAATACTTAATAATAAATCATAAATGAGGGGAACCATAATAAAGCAAATTGAGCATATGAAAATCATCATTAAGATTGTAACTAAAGGGATAACAAGGATATTTGAGAATATGAAATAGATCGGAAACTGATGAAAATAGAATATAGCAAGAGGAAAGGTGAAAATTTGGGCAGCAATACTTACTGAAATCAAATCAAGAAACCAGTTCATAATGACTGATCTGGATATGAGTAACTTTTTTAGCAATGGTTGAAAAAACAATATACTCAGAACAGCAGCATAGGAAAACTGGAAACCCACATCCAATAATAAAATTGGGTTTATTAACAGTTGTATAAAAGCAGAAAGTAATACTGTATTATAAACTGAAGAATCTCGCAATATTAAATTCCCAAAACTCACAAGACTAAACATTAAACATGAGCGGGTTACCGATGGTGACATTCCAGTAATGCTTGCATATGTCCACAATAAAGTTGTAATAAGAAAAAACTGGATTATTCTTCCGGTAAAAGTTGATTTTAAAAAACCTGTTAAAAACCCAATGAACATCCATATGAGTCCAACATGAAGACCAGATACTGCCATTACATGTATTGCTCCTGCATCAGCAAAATCAGATTTAATTCCCGATTCGAGGAGTTCTTTTGAACCCAGTGTAATGGCCACTAAGACTGCCTTTTCTTCCTGAAATTCACCTGGGAAAAAATTAACAATTTTATTTTTTACGAATTCCCTGAACGATTTACATTTATAAAGAAATGTTTCATTCTTTATTCCTAAACTTTGCCAATTCTCGGATTTCACATATGAGGTAAAAAAAATATTCTTTCTTTTCAACCATTTGGCATAGTTAAATTCATATGGATTACCATTGTTCTTAACCGGAACTAACCGAGACTTAATGATTAAATGCTCACCTGGTTCTGGTAAAAATTCTATTTCACCGGTTTTCTCGAAATAAGAATTTACAAAAATAGTCTCTTCGAAGGCTAAGCTATCAGTAAAGCAGTAGATCAACTTTAATTTAAGGAGTGTAGTTTTATTTTTTTCTATAGGTGTATCAACGACTTCAGAAAGATAAACTATATCTGTTTTTGGATTATAATCCGGATTGACATTCCTTTTCCCTTGAAAATTCCCGAATAATAAGAAAGAGAATAAAACTAAAGCAATTTGTGTCCATTTAATAAAATACTTCCTGAGTAAAAAGGAAATTAAGTTTAACAGTAAAAAGAAATGCATGAAGTCCTGACTATTGAAAGTCAATGATTCAGGATACAAATACCCCGACAACCATCCTAAAATATACAGAAATAATGGCCGAATAACGGGAATTGCCTTTATCTGTTCATAAAAAGGAATCTTCATCTACTCCTTTATTGAAAAAAGGGTCAATTATCGCACAGACTTTTATTTTTTTTCGAACAATATGCTTAAAAAGATGTTTAATCAATGCTATTGTAAAAGAAATGTATAATTTTTATATCCACATATCATGATTAACCTTAGAACAAATTATCTTGGTTTGGAGCTTAAGAATCCAATTATCGTAGGTGCAAGCGACCTTGTTACAAAAATAGAAAATCTCAAGACTGCTGAGGAAGCCGGAGCTGCAGCCATCGTATATAAATCATTATTTGAGGAGCAGATTCACTTAGAGAATCTGCAAATGGACAAGCAAATGCATGCTTATAATAACAGAAATCCTGAGATGGAGAAGCTTTTCCCAGATATTACTCATGCTGGTCCCCAGGAGTTCCTTCATAATTTCAGAAAGGCCAAAGAAGCCATAAATATTCCTCTAATAGCAAGTTTTAATGCCGTCTATAATGAATCATGGATAGATTACTCCAAACTTTTAGAAGATTCCGGAGCTGATGCATTGGAATTAAATCTATACTGTGTTCCTGATGATTTCGAAAGAGAAGGAAGAAATATTCTTGAAGAGCAACTTGCAATTGTAAAAGAAATTAAAAAGATCATGAATATTCCGGTAAGTGTAAAGCTTAGTCCAAACTACACAAACTTGCTAGAAGTGGTTTCTCAGATGGATAAAGCAGGTGCTGATGGTTTTGTTCTTTTTAACAAAATGTTTCAACCAGATATCGATCTTGAAAGGGAAGAACATATTTCTCCATTTTATCTGAGTTCTGAAAATGATTATAGATTAGCTTTACGATATGCAGGTCTTCTATATGGAAATACTGCTGCAAGCATTTGTGCTGCAGGAGGAATATTTCAAGGAAAAGATATTATCAAACTCATATTAGCAGGTGCCGATGCAGTTCAAATTGTAAGTAGCCTTTATAAATTTAAGATTTCACATATTGCTACAATGCTAAAAGATATTGAGGATTGGATGGAGAAGAAGGGATATAAATCTCTAAGAGACTTAAGTGGAAAACTCTCCAAGAAAAAAACCGGCGATCCTTATGTTTATAAGAGAGCTCAGTATATTGAGTTATTATTGAAGTCTGGGGAATTAACGAAGGAATTTAGTCTAAGGTAGTGTGATGGTGTGATGGTGTGATGGTGTGATGGTGTGATGATTTAATAGAGTTACTGGGGCATTGAGCGAAGCCGAAATGAGCCGAAATGAGCCGAAAGAATGGAAGATTATCTTTTATACCCGGTACTAGAACCAAGTGGAACGAGCTCAACGACTGAAGTTAAACCAGTACCCTTCGACCCTTCGGCTAGCACAGGGGCCGCAGGCTCAGGGCGGCG